>JAOZRY010000010.1:10600-20587 GCA_029939965.1 Bacteroidales bacterium
ACCCCGTTAAATTAAAACAACATTTAGAATTCTATTTAACGGGGTAAATCGAGAAATGTAAGATGCCTTAAATTCTATTTTTTTATTCTAAGGGCTTGCTCAATAATAACTACCCATAACAGATGCAGAGCAAATTACTTTTAATTTATGTACGAAATTGAGAGCAAATTCCTGATAAGAGGAGATTGTAACAATGAAGTTTTAAATACTATTGGCACACTAAAAAATAATTGGCGAAAGACTTTTATTATATTCTCTCTAATTTTTACTTTCGCTTTCTCTTTTGCACAGGAAAAACCTAACAGTTTTGCAACTCTGCTCCACCTTGAAATAAACTCTCATTACGGTTTTTTAATCCCACACCACACCGAAATATGGGCATTAACCAATGGTTATTTTCCGGTTTGGGAGGTCAGCATTTTTAAACAAACCGACGGCAGAAAGCATTACCACTATTTACGTAAATACCCCCAATTAGGTGTTTCTTATCTCTACTCCGATTTTGGAATTTCAGAAAACCTGGGTGTAATGCATGCCATTATACCAAATATCCGTTTGCCTTTAATTTCTGGTAAAAAGGTTTCGCTTTCGTTTGGAATGGGTCTTGGGGTTGCTTATTTATCTAAGAAATTTGACCGTTTCGAAAACTATAAAAATCTAACCATTGGATCGCACATAAATGCAGCCGTAAATTTTAAGCTAAAGTCGAGGTGGAAGATAAATAGTCGGGTACATTTCAATACTGGTGTTTCTGTGCTGCATGTATCCAACGGAACCGTAAAAACCCCCAACTATGGATTGAATGTTCCGGCGGCATTTGCCGGCATCGATTGGAAAATTAATACAAAAGAAATTAAGTATCACAAACCTGAAATACTTCCTGAAAAAAAAGGGAAAATGAATATCAGGATAATAGGCTCGTTAGCATCCAAGCAAATTTCGAGGCAATGGGATATGGATTTCATGGTATATATTGGCACAATGATTCTGTCGGGTTACTACAACAATACCAACAGATTACTGATTGGAATAGATGGTGTGTATGATGAGTCGGTAAAATATATGTTGGAACAAAAAGAACAGCCAACCGAAGAGTTAATGGATGTAGCAAAAATTGGAGTGAACATAGGGCATGAGTGGACTTTTTCGTGGTTATCGATATTTATGAATCTTGGATATTATGTTCACAACAATTATGAGAATGATGCTGTATTGTACAATAAAATTGGCATGAACATCCAGATTATGAAGTTTGCTTTTGTAGGAGTAAATTTACAGGCACACTGGGGGCAGGCCGAGTTTTTAAGTTTCGGATTAGGTTTAAATCTTTAATTATTGATGTTTAAGTTTTACATAAATCATATCCTGTTTTTTTTTGTTTTAATAATTTTTCTGTTATTCAACTCCTGCCACGATTCTTTTAATGAGTGCCTGAGTGGATCGGGCAAAATAAAAACAGAACGGATGGGATTGTATGCTTTCGGAAATGTAAAAGTGCAGGATAATATTAACCTTACAATTGAAAACGGTAAAACGTTTGAGTTGGAGATTACAACCGGCGAAAACATAATTCCGATGATGGGTATTAGAATAATTAACAATACACTTAATATTAACAATGAAAGTACCTGCCCGATGCTAAAAGACCCATGGAAAGGAATAGAGATAAAACTAACCGTTCCAACACTCGATACTTTGTTTATCAACTCGCATGGAAGTATTAGATGCCTGGGAACATTTATTTCTGATAGTTTGGTAATTCGGATTTCCGACAGCCCCGGTACAGTGGATTTAGATGTTGACTGCAACTTTTTTAAAATCGAAAACTTTAGTGGAACTGCCGATATAAAAATATCAGGAAACACTCAAAGGTTGGGCTGTTACCACGCAGGTTACGGAAAACTAAATTTAACCGAATTGCATTCTGATAACATGTATTTCAATACTAAAAGTACCAACAACTGTTTCGTTAGAGGGGGAAATAAATATTTCTATGTAGCAATGGCAGGAATTGGAAATGCATATTATTATAACGACCCCGGTAAAATTGATTTAATAACTTCAAATACCGGACGGTTAATAAAAATTACAGAATAAAAAAAAGCCGCATCTTATAAATAAAAATGCGACTTCAGATTTCGTCAGTTTCGCTTAATCAAGGCGCAGACTGATTTTTATTCCACAGTTTACTTTCTGTAAATGAGGAAATAAAAATTTGACTGCAACGCAGAGTAAGTAGATACTGACGAAGTCTGGACTTAGTATTTTCGATGTATGATCAGTTCGTTTTAATAGGCTTTGGCAAAAATAACCCTTTCCTTACTTGGCTTTCCCGAATAAATACATACACCTTCTTCCTGAGAGTTATCCAAAGGAATAGCGCGTATGGTTGCCTTAGTTTCATCTTTTATTTTTACTTCCGTTTCGGCTGTACCATCCCAATGTGCCAGAATAAAACCACCCTTTTCCACCTGCACCTTAAAATCTTCCCATGTATCAATCTTCACTGTATTTTCTTCACGATAAACCATAGCTTTATTGAAAAGATTTTCCTGAATTTTATCCAGCAAATGTTCAATTTTGCTTTCAATGTCAGTCATCTGATACGTTTCTTTTTCGAGCGTATCTCTTCGGGCCAATTCCACAGTTCCATTCTCAAGGTCGCGAGGGCCAATGGCCAATCGAACAGGCACGCCTTTAAACTCGTATTCATTAAATTTCCAACCGGGCTTATAGGTAGTACGGTCATCATATTTAACGGAGATACCCCTGGCTTCCAGATTCTTCTTAATAGCATTAGCTTTTTCTGAAATAGCTTCGAGTTGTTCGGGTTTCCGGTAAATAGGAATTATTGCAACTTGAATAGGAGCAAGTTTTGGAGGCAACACAAGGCCATTATCATCGGAGTGTGTCATAATAAGCGCACCCATCAATCGGGTGGATACACCCCAGGATGTTGCCCACACATAATCCAATTTATTTTCTTTACTCAAAAACTTTACATCAAAAACTTTAGCAAAATTTTGTCCTAAAAAGTGTGATGTGCCGGCCTGTAAGGCTTTCCCATCTTGCATTAGAGCTTCGATACAATAAGTATCAACGGCTCCTGCAAACTTTTCGTTGGCCGATTTTAATCCTTTATGTACCGGAATACCCATCCACTTCTCAGCAAATTCAGCATACACATCCAACATTTTAAGTGTTTCCTCTACAGCTTCAGCTTTTGTTTCGTGTGCTGTATGGCCTTCCTGCCAAAGAAATTCGGTTGTGCGCAAAAACAATCGTGTGCGCATTTCCCATCTTACAACATTAGCCCACTGATTTACCAGAATCGGTAAGTCGCGGTACGACTGAATCCATTTGCGGTAGGTGTCCCAAATAATGGTTTCAGAGGTAGGTCTGATAATCAGCTCTTCCTCAAGTTTAGCATCCTCATCAACCACAACACCCTTTCCATCTTCAGCATTTTTAAGTCTGTAATGTGTAACTATGGCACATTCTTTGGCAAATCCCTTCACATGATCAGCTTCTTTGCTAAAAAAAGATTTGGGAATAAACAAAGGGAAATAGGCATTGGAATGACCTGTGTCCTTAAACATTTTATCAAGCTGAGCCTGCATCTTTTCCCAGATAGCATAGCCGTAAGGCTTAATTACCATGCATCCTCTTACAGCGGAATTTTCGGCCAAATCTGCTCTGGTTACAAGATCGGTGTACCACTGTGAATAATTTTCTTTTCTGGTTGGAAAATTTTTAGCCATATCTGTTTTTGGTATAGTTTTTGGAATTTACAAACTTGAAATTTACAATTTGCAAAAATATAAAAATATCAATCAGGCGTTATTTTGAACATACAAATTACTACAAACATAGTCAGGAGGAATACAAAATGAGAAATTTAATAATTATCACAATCGCAATCTTCACATTAGCTTCGTGCAAATCTTCCTATGATTCTGCAGCAGTTTATGATGATGTTTATTTCACCCCAAAAAAAGATAAGGTGGCAGCTACCTCATCATCGCAAAGCAATACTTCTCAGGTATTTTATAATGCCCCCAACCCCACTGACGAATATCAACAAACCAGCGATCCACAATCGGTAATCATCGATGAAAGAGATTACAAATCCTACGATTACATCGAAGATACACTCCCTCCTTCATCCTCAACCGATGAATATTATTACGTTGAAGAAGGCGAAGAATATTACGATTATGACTATGCTTCCCGAATAGATCGGTTTTATAATGGTACCGGAGACTTCGGATATTATGCACCGGTTTACGCAGGTTACTACCCATCTTATGGCTCGAGCATGTCATTTGGATACGGATGGGGCATGCCTTCATCCTATTTTTCTTTTGGATTTAACTACGGATGGGGAGGCGGATATTACGATCCCTGGTATGGAGGATATCCGTATTATGGTTATGGCTGTGGCTATGGAGGATCGTACTGGGCCGGTTACAATAATGGATATTGGAATGGCTATTATGCAGGTGGTGGAGGTTACTATCCCGGCGGGGGCTACTATCCCGGCGAAACATATCATCCCGGATATTACAATGGCCCGAGAAATTCGAGGGGAAGCTCAATTGTTGGTGGTCAGGGATCGAGAGGATCGAGGATAGATAATAATGACAATGAAATTAAAAATACAATTGTTTCGGGTCGTAGTAGCAGAATTGGTGGAACTGAAGTTACAGGTGGCACTGCTGTCGGAGCCACTCCTCAGGGAGTCGAAAGAAGTTCGCGAACACTTAACCCTGCCAATAGTACACCGAATACTAATAAAGTACAATCACGATCAGAGAAATTAACCAAACCGGTATCAGGTCAGGTAGATTCAAAAACAATTTCAACACCCGGAACTTCCAGGCAAAGTAATGCTAATGGTACAAATGTTACCCGAAAATATTCCAAACCAGCTGCTGAGACTTCGGGAGTACCTAAAAGCAATAGAAATGTTCGTGCTCAGGAAAAATACTCAGGCGCATCATCAGACAAATACTCCAAACCCACTTCTAATAAGAGTCGTGGAGATGTGTATTCAAGATCAAAAAAATATTCCAAGCCGGCTACCGAAAGTTTAAGTGGAAATAACAGAGCTAACTCACCTAAGAGATATACTTCACCCAATGCAAACCGGCCACGGTCGAGCAACGAATATACTGTACCAAGATCAAAGCCAACCAGATCATTTACTACACCATCGAGATCAAACAACAGCTTTAATTCATCAAGTAGAAATTCATCTCCAACACGCTCAAGCAATAGTTATTCAACTCCAAGCAGAAGTTATAGCAGCCCAACCAGATCTTCGGGAAGCTACAATAGCCCCAGCCGAAGTACTTCATCTCCAACACGATCTTCTGGTGGAAGTAGCGTTTCTCCATCACGATCTTCCGGGAGTAGCGGTGGGTCATCAAGCAGATCCAGTGGGAGTTCATCAGGAGGTAAACGAGGCAGGTAACCTTCACCTCATTTTTTTCTAACCTATAAAAATTAATAAAATGAAAAGATTCATTCTTATAGCAGGTATTCTATATATTATTTTGTCGATGTCGCAAGCCCAAAACGAAGAAGATGTACTTCGATATTCAACTACAAACCTTACCGGAACAGCAAGATACATGGGACTGGCAGGTGCTTATGGTGCAGTTGGAGCTGACTTTTCAACCCTAAGCTCAAACCCTGCAGGTATTGGTTTCTATAAAAAATCAGAGTTCTCTATAAGCCCATCAATTTATTTTGGGAGTACCGAAAGTGCCTACAACGGGCGATTGCTCGATGATGGCAAAAATAATTTTGCTCTTGGTAATGTTGGGATCGTAATTGCAGGAAAACCCATCGACCGTCTTGATCGCAATCCTCTTGAAAATTATCAGTTTGGGTTTGGGATAAATCGTTTGAAAGATTTTAATAACAGGATCATTATTGAAGGCGAAAACAATCAAAGTTCTTTACTGGATACTTATCTCGAATATGCAGGAGATAAAAACCCCCTTTCGCTTAACCAATTTGATACACGCCCGGCATTTGATACTTTTCTTATCGACACCATACCCGGTTCATCGCCCTTTGAATATATAAATGCCTACGATTACCTTGGTGGTTTTTCATCAGCTGTTCAGCAAAAATCCATCGAAACAAGTGGCTCGATGAATGAAGTAGTTTTGAGTGGAGGATTGAATATTGGCGACAAAATATATTTCGGTTTAACATTTGGATTTCCCTACTTCACATACAAGCAACAATCGACCTACAAAGAGTTTAATCAAACAGAAAACCGTGATTTAGATGAATTCTCAGTTTATGAAAGCCTTGAAACAAAGGGTAGTGGTTTTAACTTAAAAGTAGGAACCATTTTAAAATTGACTCCTTCATTCAGGATTGGTGCTGCATTTCATTCGCCCACATGGTACAACAACCTAACAGACAAATGGAACACCACTACACGGGCATATTATGTAAATGGTGATTACTTTGAAGCAAAATCTCCGTATGGTGAATATAAATACAATATTGTAACCCCATGGCGTGCATCAGGAAGTGCTGCATTAATACTTGGCGGGCTTGGGCTTTTGAGTGCCGAATATGAATATGTTGATTATTCAAGTGCCCGTTTGAGGCCATCAGTAGATTTTAGTAACGAAAATGATGTTATCAAAAATAAGTTTTCTGAGACGCACAATTTTAGGTTTGGAGCTGAATTTTTTCTCGGAATCATGCAGGTACGGGGTGGTTATGCTTACAAAATGAGCCCATTTGTTGACGGTGTAAATGATGCATCTGTACAAATGGTTTCGGGAGGTATTGGTTATCGCAATGCCGAATTCTTTGTTGATGCGGCACTTTCCTATTATCTATCAGACATGAAGTATTACCTCTACAACACCGCAAATTATTCAGCAAATGCAGATATAAGTTTCAATAACTATAACTTTATTTTAACATTGGGTTATCGATTTGAGTAATTTAACCCATAGCACAGAAATAATACCAAACCAAAAGGCATTCCCCAAAAAAAGGAATGCCTTTTCAATTTCAAACCCCAAATTAACGAGGTTAGCTTATCACCAATAAACTATTTTGTACCAACAAAAACACATAGATTACTCAATAATCGCAGCCCAGTTTATGTATATGGGCGGGGGATTCTCTTCGGTTACTACAGTTTGTGAACCACCACCTTCATTAATAAGACCTGAACTCTGGGTAATCTTTACCGACCATTCATAATTTACAGTTTTGTTTGCGCCCGGAATAAATGATGCTCTGAATGCTACCGAATCAATTTTGTTATAATTATTAAAGGTTTCTTCCCAAGGTGTTTTAGGATTGGTTTTCTGTCGTTTTACATTGTTAGCTTCAAAATAGGATATTTGAAGATCATCGTGCCCGCCAAAAACACTTAATGAGTATGCTACCGTATAAGTTGTAGGTTGAGGTGTTGGTTGAGGATCGCTACTATCATCTTTGCATCCGGTAAAAAACAATCCAAAAGCTAAAATCAGGAATATGTATAATGTCTTTTTCATTAGTTAATAAGTTTTAATATTATCTGCAAAAATACAAATTCTACTTTTGGTGAGATAACTGAAATGTAATTTTTTATAATTCATATCTCACAATTAGTGTCTGCAAGAAAACTCCATATTTCAAGAAGTGTGCGTCCATAAAGTCGGTGTTTGGTTCATAATGTTCGAGTTCGAGGCTTGCGAAGTCTTTAAAACCAGGAGTTTACTTTTGTAAATGACTGGGTTTAAAGACAAGCGTAACAAAGAAATCGGACATTATGGACAAACACTAATTCGATAACCAGACAACCATTCCCTGTTTCCCGTATCTTTGCCAACAAAATAAATATTTAATGTTTACAAAAATCAGAAACATCGGCATACTTTCGCATGTAGATGCAGGAAAGACAACCATTACAGAACAATTTCTTTTTTTGGGAGGAGCCGTAAAATTTCCGGGAGATGTAAACAAAGGTACCACCGTTTCTGATAGTCTCAAAATTGAAAAAGAGCGTGGGATTTCAGTTCGTTCGACTAATATAACCTTTGATTGGAGAGGTAATCAGATAAATGTAATCGACACACCCGGACATACAGATTTTTCGTCAGAGGTGGAGCGTTCGTTGCAAATTATGGATGGAGCCATTTTGGTGATTTCAGCTGTGGAGGGTTTACAAGCACATACCTATGCACTTTGGGATGCCCTAAAAAGCCGGGAAATCCCTGTGGTTTTCTTTATCAATAAAATTGACAGGCAAGGTGCTGATTTTGGTAAAGTTGTAAATGATCTGGAAAAGGAATTTGGTATTTTAGGGTTCACACTCTATTGTCCTGAAAATGAAGGAATCAATGCATCTGAAGTTTGTAATGTTTTTGAAAACAAAACAAAACCGCAAATATCTTCATATTATGAACATTCCATAGAAAACCTTGCTGATCTGGACGAAGAAATTCTGGAAGATTATCTTGAAGGAAATGAAATTTCTGAAGATACATTACAATTAAAACTATCTTTTTATACACAAAAGCGGGATTTATATACAATTTATTCAGGGGTGGCAAAATTGGGGAAAGGTATCCCGGAATTGTTGGATGCTGTAATTAATTTTTTTCCTGAAGCGGCAAGATCATCGGAAAAACTTTCGGCTTTGGTTTATAAAATTGAACAGAATCAAACCCTTGGACGAGTAGCGCACGTTAGGGTTTTTGATGGGGAAATTAAGGTTAGAGATAATGTTTTGAATTTTACTTCCAAAAAAATAGAGAAAGTAGCACAGATTAAAAAATCCTTTACGGGAAAGTTTAAAGATCAGCAAATATTAAAAACCGGTGATATTGGGATTTTAACTGGTTTGCCACTAGTTAATGCTGGTGACATTTTAGGAGATAACCATAAAATACCTATACAGTCATCAGTGCAGGTTCCAATGATGACAGTGCAGGTTACCCCTGATGAAGATGTTAATTTTACACAACTTGCCCATGCTCTTGAAATCCTTAATCTGGAAGACCCAAAATTGAACCTACGATGGTATAAAGACGAAAAAGAACTACACATAAACCTGATGGGTAATATCCAGATGGAGATTATAGATTCATTATTACAACAAAGATTTGAAATAATGGCAAAATTCGGTCAACCATCTGTTATATACAAAGAAACTCCCACAACTTCCGGAACAGGATTTGCCAGCTACACCATGCCCAAACCTTGCTGGGCAGTAGCAACTTTTGCAATCGAACCCGGAAAAAGAGGGTCAGGAATTAGCTATCAATCGCGTGTTAGCCTGGATAAAATCAAGCAGAAATATCAAAACGAAATCCGGATGAATATTAGCAATGCCCTTGAACAGGGGATCAAAGGCTGGGAGGTTACCGATGCGGTAATTACACTGATCGATGGTGAGGATCATGAAGTACATTCTCGTCCGGGAGATTTTATTATTGCCACTCCAATGGCATTGATGACCGGGCTTACAAAAACCGGGACGACTTTGCTCGAACCCATTTTAGATTTTGTAATCAAGGCTACTGAAGTTTTATTGGGAAAAGTAGCCGGCGATCTGCATCAAATGCGAGGGACGTTTGGCACACCTTCATTCAGCAACGGGAATTTTGAAATTAAAGGGAAAGTACCTGCAGCCACCTCCCTCGAATATGGCATAAAACTCGGCTCAATGTCAGCAGGCAAAGGGAAGGTAAGGTTTTCTTTTCACGGTTATGAGCCCTGCCCGGACAATTTAGGAGTAATCCGCCCACACAAAGGTGTTAATCCTTTAGATCGAAGCCAGTGGATTTTGCATGCCAGAGGAGCTTTTAAATCTGACGAGCGAAGAATGTGAGGGGACTACTTAATTTAGAATACCAGATTATTTTGATTTACTTAATAAAATCTTTCAATGGGCAATATTACACCTTTTTGTATTCAATGCAAAAAAACTTCGGTCAGGTCAACTTCCAAATC
>JAOZRY010000902.1 GCA_029939965.1 Bacteroidales bacterium
TCTATAATTCTCATCAACGAACGGAATTAGTTCGTCGGATAGATATTTAGTAAATGTTGTTAGATGCCATGGTTTTGTTTGTTCTGCCACATATTCAGAATTCCTTACTTACGGTAAACTATATTGTTGTAATGCACAGAAAATTCTGTAATGACTTTAAAAGCCTTGCTTAAAAAACTGAAAAGCGAATCATATTGGATTGATAATAAGCATTATGTTTGTTTTTCAGCTGCCCCTAATTAACTACCTTTTAATAGTTACACATATAACTTCTACAACCACAGACCCCCTCTAACTCCCCCTTGATGGGGAGGATTCTACCGCACAGGCCGCTGCCGTGGCCAGTGCGTGGGGACTCCCTTCCCCTCCAGAGGAAGGGTTGGGGATGAGGTCATAATGATTCTGCAAATAAAACAGCCGACCAAATATTTACGAAGAATATTATTTATTAAAATTACCCACCTATTTTTCGCTTATTTTCTCGTAGTAGGTGTTTATCGATCTTTCGTGAGTTTGGATAAAACTATTTTCATCATATAATTTTTGAAGTTTTTCCATATTGAATTCCGGTTGGTTCATCAGCAATGCGATTTCATTAATTATTTTTATCTGATCGCGATTAAGGTCATCCGGTACAAAATCATTGGTAAACAAAAATGCCGGTGTATGCCAGTAGCTCCTTTCGTTGGCGAGCACAAATGCCTGGTCGAGCAATAAGGCATGCAAAATAGCCTGGGTACCTTCACCAACTGAACTGATATACCTTGAGCCGTGTGATTTAGATTGTCTAAAATTAAGCCAGGCTTCTGATGGAAACTCAAACCGATGGGCGGACATGTTGATGTAGTTACGATCGGGATCAATTAGTATCCACTTTTTTTCATCCTCGTCCCACACTTCACATATCACATGTCCAAACCTTAGCTTCATTTTATCTTCATAGTACCTTGCAAAACCTCCGCGTAACCTCACCGGTTTTCCCTGATACCGGAGTATGGAGGCAAGCAAAAGGCTGTGGTGGTAACAGGCAACAATCAGGCGGTCTTCGGGCTTCCGATTCAATGTAATCTCATCTGATCCACGCTGTACCAGCCCACCAAGCATTTCGGAAACAGTAGGAAAATCACCATCTTCCGGCTCCCTTCCTTCCGGCAAAATGTCTCGCATTTCGCCGGCTTCCATTGGATGGATCAATTGCTTTTTGATGAGGTTACAAATCTCATCAATTGATTCGGGCAAATCGTCATATAAATATTTGTAATCACCGGGATCAGTAAAAGGGGTTTGATTTCTGTATTTATCCAGTGCTTTGTCCGTTGGCTTTACGTCCGGTTGTTCCAGTATCCAATGGGCAATAATTTCTAATACCTCCTTATTAAACGATTCTTCAATTTCAGCATATTCGCCGGCAAGGCCGGTTTTGCATTTTTGCAGCAAATGATTGATATTATTCATTTCGAGAACGGTTGTATTTTCATTTCCACCCTGATCTAAAGCAGATTGTATGGCGGGGTTGTTTAATGATGATAAAACCTGAATGTCCTTATCGCCGATGATTGATAAAACCGGGCAACGAATATTTCTTAAATATTGGGATGGCTCAAAATTTACTGCCGACAGATAAATCG
>JAOZRY010000226.1:0-3306 GCA_029939965.1 Bacteroidales bacterium
CTTTCAATAACAAATCATTACAAATAAGAGCCTCATTAGATATTCCTTTGAATAGTTTTGTTTTCGCGTACAAAAAGTTGAATAACAAGAAAGCGTGTTGTGCTATTCTGTTTCACAGGCATTTCCCATACAATTTGGTCTTTCAGCAGGTTTCTTGAGTAATTTTAGGAAAATAGCCAGATTGTATAATTTGCATCCAATACAAATTCCAAATGCAGTTTCGAAATACAATAGTATCAGGCAAATTATACATAACAAGCAAACAGGCTCAAAATAAGAAACATCATTTATCAGAAAAAGTGACAAACCGAATATTACTCCCGATAACACCAGCCCCAGGCTCCATGCAAATTTCTTTTGAACAGCTCCTATTGGCAATGGCGATTGCTTGTAAACAAATAAATAACCAAGAAAAACTGTAGGTGAAAATTTCGGATTTATAAATATTCCGATAATAAAGTTCAACATCAGAAAACCTGAGATATATGGAATAATTAAATATCTCTGCAAAATAAATCCGTTGATAGATGCAATAATTCCAAGCAGTAGCATGATACCTGCACTTGCTCTCAATCGTCTTTCATCCAATACTTTGTAGTTTGTTCCTTCAATGTATTCGCCAAAGCTTATTATTTTCATTTTGTTATAATTTAATGATTTATAAAATATTCAGTTTTTATTCTATCCAATTATCAACTATATTTTTTGACTCTAATGGAAACATGCTCGCAGTTTCCATTGTAATTTTTATCATATATCCAATGGAAATTATCAGAAAAATTCCAAATATAATACCGATTACTTTCAATAGATTTTTATGTGTCTTTTTCATTATTTTATATAAAAATCTAATTTTCGGTTAATAAAACTTTATTTATAGCCGATTGATTTTCGCCTAAAACATGAATAATATATATACCCGGAGCTACTGTTGTTCCTTGCTGATTAGTTCGGTTCCATATTATTTCGCTTTTTCCACTTACAAGTTTGTTATCAAAATCAAATACTTTTTTTCCGAGATTATTATAAATCGAAATAATTACAGATTTGCCCTGCATATTTGAAATGTCAATAGCTAAATAATCCGTTGCCGGGTTTGGATATACACTCAATAAAACACGACTTTCGTTATTAAAAATATTTAAATAAGCTAACACTTCAATATCAAAAGGTTGAGTAGTATAATTTCCCTCATCATCAACTGCACGCAAAAATACCGGGTTTATTCCGAGGTTATCATTTGTTGGGATTCCGGTTAATATGGCTTCGCCCTCTCCTAAATCGGTAAAGGCTAACCAATCAGGTTTTATATCTGCAATAATTTCTAACTGACTAATATCGCCGTTGTCGGTAACACTTATATTGTAGGTATAAAGTTGGCCAACATTAGCCACAGTAACCGGTTCGGAAACAAATTCGGGAGCAGTTGAATTCCCGGAAATTTCGATCAAGTCAATATTTATATCGTTTCCATAAGCACTTATACCCCAAAAGGCAATTGTAACATCAGTATTTCCACATACAGCATCTGTTAAGTCGGTTTGGTGTTGTACCCACTCTAAGTTGTAGGGTTCGAGCACCCGATACATCGTATCGAGCGAAACCCAGTCGCCTTCGCCAATACGATACTGTATAATAAGAACATCATTTAAATCGGGCAACTCATCATCGTGAAACATCCAGAAAGATAAATTTGCAGAATTGGTTGCGGAAAAATCCAGTTCGGGTGTTTCTAATCTTGCATAGTAAGTTGGGTAGGAGGTGAACGAATCGAAATAAATTAACATTTCCCCATCGTAAGGAGGATAGTTATAAGGGTGCATGGTGTATTCGTTTGTTATCCAATTTCCGTGTCCAATGGGGCTGCCCTCCCAGGTAATGTCCCAACCATACGGAAAGCCGTTTTCAAAACTTTCAGTTACGATTATTGTTTCTTCGGTTTCGGTGTGCTTGCCAGATGTTTGAGCAAACATTGAACTACTAACAATTACTAAAATGACACTAAATAAAAATATTTTCATAAAATCTAATTTTAATTTCGTTTATTCCAATAATTATTACTTCTGTATTTTAATGATTTCAAATTTTGTTAACCATTGCTTCGATGTTTTCTTTCAACGAATACACAAAAATATTATTTTTGTGGCATATACCCACCTCCGATATTTTACAAATCAACAAGCAATTTTTTCAATTTTTTAATATCGTCTTCTACCTCCGGATTTTTCATAACATCGAAACTTGTAAAACCATTTAAAATTTCATACCCACAAAATTTGTAAACATTTGAAATGCTTATTAGAGTATCTTCAACTGATTTTCCTTCCATCAGGATTTGATTAGTATCACCGAAGGCTTCTTTTGGAGCGTTCCAGGTTGATGATAATAAGAATTTTTTGCCTTTAGATAATCCACCTGTTCCGTACTGCTTTGATAAATCGGAGCGTGTACGGCCATCATCAATAAGTAGTTTTCCTTGCACCAGAGCAGCTGTAAAAACTTCATCAATATATTTTTTGTATATCCATGGAGCGTTGAACCAATATACCGGAGTTTGTGTAATCACCAAATCAGCCCATTCATGTTTAGATATTTCATCTGCAACATCGTAGCCCTTTTCGATATAAGTTGTTTTTACTTCGCAGCCTTTCGCTTGCAGGGTTTCTTTTGCTACATCTTCAAATGTTTGATTTAATTTTCCTACTGCAAACCCATCATATTTTTGATGAGCATTAATAATAAGTACTTTCTTCATTGTATTAACTTTAATTGATTATTAAATAAGAACGAACATTCGTTCTGTTTTTTGTACAAAAAATTTTAACTTTTTATCGCATCCCAAGCCAACAAAACTATTGCCATTTTTCCATTCTCATCCATTTGCGGATTTCTAAGAATGCTTGCGGTAATAGCACCATTTACAAAAATTACTAATTGTAAAGTATCCTGGTTTTTAATAATCCCCTCTTGTTTTCCTTTTTCAAAAATTTGTAAAACCGGATAAATCAATTTATTTACTTCCTCGGTAGCTTGTTTCGAAATTTTGGGGGAATGTGCAAATATTTCAAGGAATTTATACTCTGTCGGGTTTAAAATGGCGTAATCTATTACCTTTAACCACGAATCGATAAATTGTTGCTTTACAGGAGTGTTTTGGTCAAGGGCTTCGATAATGTAAGAGAATAAATTTGTTTTTATTTCAACATAGAGCTCATTAATCAATTCATCTTTGGATTGGAAATAATTATACATTGTACCAATTCCACATTTTGCATCTTTGGCAATCCACTTCATCGAGGTTGCTTG
>JAOZRY010000226.1:3406-5912 GCA_029939965.1 Bacteroidales bacterium
ATGCCCTGAATTTATTGTTGCGAGTTTTGAATTTTTATGCTGCAAAAAAAACCTTAGAAAGTTGCTTTGCTTTTTTGAGGCTACATAATAGTTATTATGATGTTCCATTTTTATTCCGGTTAAAAATTTACTATTTTTGGAATTTGATACACAGATTTAATAGATGCAAGAAAACTACAACTAAATTTTATTAGGATATAATGGACTGGAAAGGGAATGATTTATTATTGAAGGCAAGTACGGAGGCCATTTTTATAATTAAAAACGAACAGGTTTTGAACCACAACGAAATTGCCCTTAGCATGTTCGAGTATGGTGATGAAGAACTTATTGGAATGTCTGTAAGAGATTTATTTTCAACTCCAATGAGCGAACAGGTTGCGTTGATGTGTAAAATTGGTGTTGCCATTAACACCGAAGCAAAAGTAATTACCTCAAAGGGCAGATCGTTTATTGCACAAATTCAAAGCAAGGTATTAAACGATAAAAATCAAAATCTCACATCTTTTACCGTACGGGATATTTCTGAGTATAAACGTTCAGAAAAAGAATTGCTGGCAAAAGATGCACTTCTTGAATCGCTTAGTTTTGCTGCAGCCCGGTTTCTCGAATCCAAAAATTGGCATGAAGATATTGATGAAGTTTTGCAACATATTGGTACTTCCGCCGGTGTAAGCCGTGTGTATATTTTCCAGAATATTACTGATGATGCCGGGGTGCTGTATATGTCGCAAAAGTACGAATGGGTTGCTGCCGGCATTGAACCCGAGATAGACAATCCGGTATTACAAAAGCTCGCTTATGATGAAGCCGGGTTTCAAAGATTTTCGAAGCACTTTTCTGCCGGAAAGGTTATTCAGGGTTTGGTTAAAGACTTTCCGGAAGACGAACGCAAAGTTTTGGAACCACAGAATATTAAATCAATTTTTCTTACACCTATTTTCCAACACAACAACTGGTGGGGATTTATTGGCTATGATGAATGCCATAACGAAAGAGTATGGACTCAAAATGAAAAGCAGCTTCTTAAAACGGTAGCCGACATTTTTACTGCTGCACTTGAGCGTGAAGCGGTGGAAGAGATGTTGACCGGTACAAACGAAAATTTTAAGTCTCTTTTTAATAATTCGCCCGATGGTATTTATGTGTACGATTATGATGGATACGTTTTGGATGTGAACGAAGCAGGCTGTTTGTTGAATAAAATACCAAAAGATCAGATTGTAAATACACATGTTTCGGAACTCGTTCCTGATGAAGATAGTGGAAAAATTGCTGATGAATTTCGAAAATGGATAACCGGAGAATATAAAATCGTCGAATCGGTATCGAAAAGCAATGATGGAAGAATGATTCCGGTAGAGATTAGGGGAAAGAGAATTGAATATTTTGATCAACCGGCAATTTTGCTGCTCGTTAGAGATATTACCAACCGGAGAGAATCGGAGCAATTATTGAGAAAAAGAGTTGACTTGATCAAATTTATCAGCCAGATATCTTCGGAGTTTATAAAAATGGATCTTGATAATATTGAACAAGCTTTAAACAACGCACTTGAATTTGTGTGTAAATATACCGGAAACGAGCGAGGTTATGTGTTTCGACCTAACACAAGCGAAAGCATAATGTTTCTCACCAATGAGTATTGCCATCCTGATTTAAAGTTGTATAAAGACGTTGTGGACACCTACCATGTAGATGAGTTTTTCGGCTTTGTTCAAAAAATGAAAAAGGGTGAAAACGTGATTGTTCATTTTAATGAGATTCCCCGAACGGAAGAGAATGCAAATATGTTGCAAATCCTTGAAACGTTGCAATCACAGTCGATTATCAATATTCCCTTAAAGGTTGGTGAGCATTTTTTGGGTTATCTCGGTATCGATTCAACCACCCAAAAAACAGATTGGGATAAAGAGACATTCAATGCTTTTATGCTTACTGCACAAATCTTTGCCAATACTCTAATTCGGAAGAAATCGGAAGATGACCTTATTGAAGCAAAAAATAAAGCTGAACAGAGCGATCGTTTGAAGACAGCTTTTCTCAGCCAGATGTCTCACGAAATGAGAACTCCACTCAATAGTATTATAGGATTTGCTGACATTCTTGAAAAAGAAATTTCTGATGATGAGCACCAGAGCATGGCGCAGTTTATTTTGTCGGGGGGCGAAAGGCTCTTAAATACTTTTAATCTCATCATCGACCTTTCCGAAATAGAGTCGAATATTATGCAGGCGCAAATCGAAGTAATCGACTTAACCGAATTTGTGAAGAATTTGATTCCTATGCTGGCTCGAAGAGCAAACGAAAAAAGCCTTCAATTAGGATATGTTGGAATAGAGAAAGGAATTATGATTAAGGCAGATGGAAGCCTGCTCGAAAAAATCATTATTAATCTTGTGGATAATGCCATCAAATACACAAAAAGAGGTGAGATTGATATTATTGTAAATGTTGATGAAACAGCAAAGAAAAATTATGCTGTTCTTATTATTAAAGATACCGG
>JAOZRY010000011.1 GCA_029939965.1 Bacteroidales bacterium
TCGTATAGTGTCGATTTTTTGCTCAATTACCGGTATAAGAAATTTAACTTTTTTTTAGGTGCTAATTATGGCGATAACAAGCGTAAGCGCGAACGTGAAACGGAAAATGAAACCTACCTGAATGACACCATTTTTTACCGAAATAGTTTTGGCGACAGAGGAAGGGGGCGTGTGGGTTATGGTACCCGTGCAGGTTTTGATTATTACCTTTCTAACAAAACAACCATTGGTTTTCAGGGTAGAGCCGGTTATTATGAATTTAATGGAGGCGGGAAAACTTATCTCCATAAGTTTTCTAATCTTGCAACTGCCAACGATTATTCTATTACCGAAATAGCGAAGATGCGTAGTGGGAATTATTATAATGCTACGCTAAATTTTCAACACAAATTTGATGACATCGGACATTTGCTTGAAGGATCGGCATATTATAAAAACCGGGATGGTGATGATGCTGATAAACAAAAAGAATTTATATCAAACGAAGATTGGTACATTATTGATGATGATCCCTATTTTTTTAGAACAACCGAAGTGGCAAAGGATAAAGAATATCGCTTTAAACTGGATTATACCAAGCCAATTGGTGAAGAGGGGAAATTTGAAGTTGGCTTACAGACACGGATTGAGGAGGAAACGGAAACTTATATTTTTGACAACTGGGATTACCTTTCCGATGGATGGATTGAAGATACCATGTTTTCTAATAAATCTGATTTTATGCGAAATATATATTCTGCTTATGGTATTTATTCAAATAAGTGGAATTCGATAGGTTATCAACTGGGACTGCGTGGAGAATATACATATCGTGAAATAAAGAACCAAAAAGCAAATGAGTCCTCCCTGATCGATCGATGGGATTATTTCCCAACCCTTCATCTATCCAAATCATTTGAAAACAAAGATCAGATGCTGGCCAGCTACACCCGTCGTATTAACAGGCCTCGTGGGTGGTATCTTGATCCATTTGTTAGTTTTATGGATCAATATAATTACCGACAGGGAAATCCGAACCTTGAACCTGAATACACCGATTCGTATGAACTGGGATATCAAAAAAGAATACTGGAATCGATGATTTCGCTTGAAGGATATTACAGAGTAACTAATAATAAAATTACCCGTATTCGCACCTTGCAGGAGGATGGTACATTTTTGCATACATACCAAAATCTCAATAACGATTATTCAATTGGTGGTGAGTTAATGATCAGAACTGATCCGGTTGATTGGCTGAATCTAACACTTTCGGGCAATGTTTATCACTACCGGTTGAGCGGTAATATAGCTGATCAGAATGTGGATACTGAAAGCATTAACTGGAATGGGCGTTTGAATGTAATCTTTAAACTGCCGAAGGATGTAAAGATTCAGCTAAGTGGAATGTATAATGGGCCTACCGTAACTGCTCAAGGCGAAATGGAGGGGTTTTTTATGACCAACGCTGCTATTAAAAAAGATTTTTTCAGCAAGAATCTAACAGCAACTCTTTCGGTTAGAGATATATTTAATACCGGAAAATATGAGTTTACCTCAGAAGGAACAAATTTTTATACCTATGATTATTTTAATCGTGAAGCTCCTATCGTTAGCCTAAGCCTGAGCTGGAAGATTAATAATTATAAAAAGCAGATGAATAAAAACGGTGAAGATGGGGGCGGAATAGAAATGGAAATGGATTTTTAGTATTCGTTTTTAATAACTCCACTCAAATAAACAATCTGGAAGCAATGCCGTCAGCAAATAATTTTCCCTTTAAGGTCAATTTTACAATCTTGTTTTCAACAAATATATACCCGGTTTCTTCCAAATCAACCAGTTGTCTTTTTAAAATGTCTTTGATCTCTGATCCGAATTCAGCCTCGATTTTCAGCATATCCATGCCCCACATCGTTCGTAATGAAGTCATGATGTATTCATTAATTTGCTGAGACTTGGAAAGAGTTTCTTTTTCAAAATTTAACACACCAACTTTTATTCCATCCAGATATTTCCGGATGTTTGCAATGTTCCATTGCCTTGAAATATGATTGTACGAATGGGCTGATGGGCCGAGTCCTAAATATTTTTTACCCTGCCAATATGAAGTGTTGTGTTTGGCGTACTGCCCGGGTTTAGCAAAATTGGAGATTTCGTAATGCTCGTATCCATTTCTATTCAAAAGTTCCATTAAAATATTAAAATGCCTTTCGGCCTGATGATCATCAACATTTAGATATTTTTTTTTACGGATAAAATGATCGAGTGTTGTTCCAGACTCAACAGTTAGTGCATAAGCTGAAATATGTGGGATATTGAGTTCCAAAACCGTTTTTATATTTTCCCTCCATTTATAATCATCCAAAGTTGGAATCCCATATATTAAATCTACACTCAAATTGCTAAACCCTGATTTTTGGACAAGGCTAATGGCTTCTAAGGCTTCCAGGGCATTATGTATCCTGTTGAGGTATTTTAAATCATCGTTGTAAAATGATTGGATACCTATACTCAGGCGGTTTATGGATGTTTCAGTCAGGGTTTGAAGCCATCCGGGTTTTATATCATCAGGATTGGCTTCAAGTGTAATTTCTGCATTATTCGATAAACCAAAAACCGATACTGCTTTTTGAATAATTCTTTGGATTTGCTCCGGCTCATAAAGTGATGGAGTGCCCCCTCCAAAATAGATGGTGTCAAGTTTTTCACCATTTAGATATTGCTTTTGGATATCAATTTCCAATAGAAGTGCTTCAATAATTTCATTCCTGTATTTTTGGCTGGCCAATGAATAAAAGTTGCAGTAGTAGCATTTTTGTCTGCAAAATGGAATGTGAATATAAAGCCCGGACATTAATTTTGCTTTCGGATATTTTTTCGGAGTGTAATTCGGAAGGTAGTGCCTTTTTCGAGTATCGAAGATTTTACAAAAATCTTTCCCCGGTGATAGTTTTTAATAATTCTTTCGGCCAGCGAAAGTCCAAGCCCCCAGCCTCGTCTCTTACTTGTATATCCCGGGTGGAAAATACTTCTGAATTTTGACTTTGGAATTCCTTTGCCTGTATCGGTAAGATCGATATGTACAAATCCGTTTTCTTCGGTAATATCAACCGTAAATTTCCCTGTCGAACCCATTGCATCTACAGCATTTTTGGTAATATTCTCTATTACCCATTCGAAGAGATGTAGGTTAACCGGAGCATAAATTCCTATTTCCAGACCTGGATTAATCTCATATTTAATTTTTCGGGAGGTTCTGGTTTTTAAATATGAAATTGAATTATGAATAACTTCAACAATATTTTGCGATGATAATTTTGGTACGGATCCGATTTTTGAAAAACGCTCGGTTACTTTTTCAAGTCGATCCACATCTTTCGAAAGTTCGGTTAGAGCCTCATTTTGCTGTCCATCCATTTTCATAATCTCCATCCAGGCTATCATAGATGAAAGTGGAGTGCCAAGCTGATGGGCAGTTTCCTTTGCCAGCCCAACCCAAACCTGGTTTTGTTCTGAGCGTCTTGCGGTACTAAACATCAGATAACTCACTAATAAAAAGAAGGCAATGATCCCCAACTGGATAAATGGATAATAAGTGAGCTGAGTGAGCAGGTATGAATCTTTGTAAAAAATATAACTTTTTCCCTGATCGGCCAGTGTAATTTCAAATGGAGGATTATCACTTTCCATGTCGGCAATGGTTTGCTGGAGAAGCTCAGGGTTTTCGATCACCGATTGAGGAATGTTTCCGGATGCCCGGATGTTTTTTTTTGTACTGTCGGTAACAATTACCGGAACAGAAGCCGCATTGATTACCACCTCATCAAAAAACGACTTAATCAAATCATTTAGAACCTCCCTGAGTTCGGTATAAAGTTTCGAATCTTTGTAATGAAGATAGTTTCGTTGGTTTTGATAATATCGCGCTTCGATAGGAGGGTATTGAGTAAATTCATCTTGTAATTTGCCCGAAAGAAAAATAACAGTATCCATGTCAAAATCTACATTATTTACGTTTATAATCCTGCCATCTACATCAGTAAGTACTACCGGAATATTGTTGTTGGAGCGGATAATATCCACGTAAAATGTGAGGTCGATATCGGGATTTTCGGTTTTGATAGATTGCTTATAGGCCCCAGCAAGTAGTTCAACACGTTTTCGATCTTCCTCCCTGATTTGTTGAAAAAATTCTTCGATGTAAGTTACCAGCTTTGTTTTGCTTTGAATTGCATCGGCCCAAATTCTAATATTTTTCTTCTCTTCCTTAGCAACTTTATTCATTACTCTATTAGAGTACCACATCGATCCGGCTACAATTGCAAGTGCCGATGCTAACAAAAAAAGTTTCCACTGTCTTTTCCGTGCGTATATATTCAAAACTACCTCATTTTTTAAACTTTGGTGTAAACGTTAAAAGTATGGGGTTATTATTGCCGGATCAACGGAACAGACAATCAGGTTGTGGAATAGTTATTAGAAAAATGAAAATAGAAATTTAGTAAATCTGTTTGCATTGCCTCATCGGAAATGGAAAAGTGGAATAATGGTGTAAAAGAAGAAGTAATTGTATGGTATTATGATTTACCACCAGTATTCCGGTTTTTACATTATTCCTTATAAACAGATAAAAATGACGTTAAATATTCAACCCACTATAAAACCACGATTTGATTTCAGGAAAATATGTAAATCATATAGCTTTGATGTTTCATTAAACCTTTGTGTTCCGGTGCAAACCACAACTTTTGTTGGTAGTCAGGTTATCTGGCAATCCGACTGTTGATTGCCGATGGTGAACTATTGATTCCCATTCATTCCTATTTATTTTCAGTACAAATTAGCATAGCAAAAAGGTAAACCCTGTGAGGTTTTAAATGAATAACTATTTTTGTTTATTAAATTAAACATCTGTATTCAAAATATAAAATCACAATATTAAATAGTTATGGCAGATCTTAGCACCAACTACATGGGTTTCAAACTAAAAAACCCGATTATTGCCGGAAGTTCCGGGCTTAATAAAACTGTTGAAAACCTGGTAGCACTGGAAAAGAGCGGAGCTGCTGCAATTGTTTTAAAATCATTGTTCGAAGAACAAATTATGCATCAGGTTAGGAGTGTTATAAAATATTCAGAGCAAGCTCAATCTAATAGGTATCCTGAAGCAGAGGATTACATCGGGAATTATACCCGCGAAAAGGATTTGGGCGAATACCTGACACTGATCGAGGAAGGTAAAAAAGCAGTGTCTATTCCGGTTATTGCAAGTATTAACTGTCTTTCGTCATCTGAGTGGATTAGCTTTGCCAAAAAAATTGAAACCGCCGGTGCTGATGGTATTGAGCTGAATATTTTCATTCTTCCATCTGATACCAAAAGGGATTCAGAACAAAATGAACAGATTTATTTCGACATTGTAATGGAAGTGATGAGGCAGGTTTCTATTCCTGTTGCTGTTAAGATTAGCTACTACTTTTCGAGTTTGGCAAAAACGGCTCTAAAACTTTCCTGGACAGGAATTGCAGGTATGGTACTTTTTAACAGATTTTTCTCACCAGATATTGATATAGACAAGTTTGAGGTTACCTCCACACATGTATTTAGTTCGCCCGATGAAATTGCTACTTCTCTACGCTGGGTAGCCATGCTGTCGGATAAACTGCACTGCGACCTTGCTGCCTCTACCGGTGTGCATGATGGTGCCGGAGTTGTAAAACAATTGCTTGCCGGAGCAAAAGCCGTTCAGGTAGTATCAACGCTTTATAAAAATGGGTTTGAACAAATTGGTAAGATGAACACATTTGTTGAAGGATGGATGGATAAACACAATTTTAAAACTACCGATGATTTTATTGGTAAACTCAGCCTAAAAGCCGCCGATAATGCCGCTGCCTACGAAAGAATGCAGTTTATGAAGCATTTTGCCGGAATAGAGTAGGGGGTTGCTGGAATGGGTTTATAGTTGGCTTATTATTCCAATATTTTTGTATTGCATTTTTTGTTAAAATCGTTGAGCAGGATGTATTGGCCGGGGTGAAGAACAATAATATGGGAGGAAAGATAACCCGACCGTGGAGCAGGTTTTAAGGGCTGCAATATATAAAGAGTTGAAAGGGCTGACTTATGAAGAGTTGGAGTTCGATCAACATGACTCTATTGTTTGCAGGGAATTCTTGAATGTGGGAAAACCTTTTTCCTCATCAACCATGCAGGCATACATATCAAAAATAAAAGATGTATAGGCAGTACAATATTCCAAAATGGAATTTATGAGGGCTGAGGCAAAGAAAACCAACTATGAACTCAACAATGTTAGAGGGAAGAAGAACGATGACCAAACAGCCAAAGAAGTCCGTGCCAATAAAATGAAGGCATTGTTCGAAGGGGCTATCTGGAAATCCACTCTAACATACTCCAGCAAGTAAGGAGTTTGATTAACGCAGGTATAGACAACTTTACAGGAACAGAACAAAACACAATTGTCAAATTGGAAAAGAACATGGCAATTGTTTATGACAATGCTTATCAATTCCAAATAGAAGGAAAAAAGGTAGCCAATGAAAACAAGATATTCTCCATTTACGAATTAAATGGCATAACGGATTGAACTATAGAGCTAAGGTAAGGGCTTCTGAAGTTAGGGTGTACCCGATATGGAGATTGGCGAAATGTGGGGTGGGCGAATTTGATCAAAAAAAAATGCCGGCAACTAATGCCGGCATTTTATATTTTTAAAAATACAGAACTCTACTTTATATTTTCGCTTTCGGGTAGTCCGTATTCTTCTATCATTTTAATGTTCATGTCTTCGAGGCGGTCGAGGACAGGGTTGTAAATTTCGGGAATTACAGGGATGTGAACACCCTTTGCATCAATCTTTCCGTGAAGGATCATCTCTGCACTAACGGCTGCCGGCAGTGCAACGGTACGTGCTATGGCAGTATCGGTTGCCATGGTCCCAAAGTCGAGCATCCTCGATTTGATAACCTCTCTTTTGCCATCAGGATATTCCACAAGAAATGTGTGCTGCATTGCTACCATATCGCGCTCATTAGGGTCAAGTATCATTTTTTCGATCATTACATCCGAGGTAATCTCAAATGGAGTATCCTCTTTTCTTCCCATATTTTCGTTGCTGAACAAACCTAACCATTCGATAGATTGCAATGCATAACTATCAACCGGAATCCCAAGATAGTCGGCTGTTTTTTGCTTGATATTGTCCGAATTATCAGCACCAATCATCATAGCTATAAAATCAGCATAAGACTTGCCCGAGAAATCTCTTTTATCGTTGGTGATAAGGTGTAAGCGTTTCATAGCATCCAGCGATTCGCACCAGCCTTTATGCCTGAATGTTCCACGAAACATGGTATCGGTTTCGGGGATGCCATATAAATCAATATATGGGTAGGAGTCGCGGTTTGGATAAACTTCCAATAGCCCTACATCAGGAAAATCAACTTTGAATGGAGTTTTGAAAAGATCGATAGGCTTCACATAAATTTCCTTTTTATGGCGAAGGAATTTGCCATCGTTATTAGATGCCATTACCACGCCCTTGGGACTCCACGAAAATTTGTACCGGAATGGGTTGTCGCAGGCTTCGGGTGCAGGTAAAGCCCCACAAAGTGAGTAAAATTCAATAACCTTTCCACCTTTGTCGTGTACATTGTGGATGATACGCATAGCCGACATGTGATCGATGCCAGGATCGAGACCAACCTCATTCAAAATTAATATACCTGCATCTTTGGCCTGTTGGTCAAGTGCGTTCATTTCGGGTTTTACATACGAAGTAGTAACCATGTTCTTTTTGTGTGCAATACACTTTTTGGCTACCATTACATGATAGGCATAAGGCAACAAGCTCACGGTAAGGTCGTGTTTTTCAACCAATTTGTCGAGGGTTGTCTCATCGTCAACAGTCCATGCCAGGGCAACGCCATTTTTGTGTCCCGAAATCATGGCATCTGCTTTTGATTTTGTTCTGGTGGCTACAGTTACCTGAAACCCTTTTTCCAAAAGATAGGTTACGATGGGTTTTACCACCATGCCTGCTCCAAGAATCAATACTTTTTTCATATTAGTTCAATTATTATTATTAATTAGTACTTGTTAAATTCTTCTGTATTTATCTCTTCTTCAATAAATTTAATTCCATGTTCTTCCAGTTCGTTAAGCACGGGTTGATATATCTCTTTTTTTGTAGGAATATGTACCCCCGTAAGTTTTATTTTGTTGGTTAGGATTTGCTTTACAGCAATAGCAACCGACAAACCAACTGTTTTCGATATGGCTGTGTGGGTATTATCATCGCCTTCAACAACCATAGATGAATGTATTCTTTTATTTTGGCCATTTTTGATAAAACAAAACTGGTGTTGCATAACGATCATGTCGCGGTCTTCTTTTTCAAATTCCCATTTTTCTTCGAGTAGCTGTTGAAGGATTTGTGCGGGTGTGGCATTTTTCAAACCAATTTTTCTTTTGTTATCAAACAATCCCAGCCACCTCAAACGGTACATCGGCATCGAATCTTCATCCAATCCTGAATATTGAGCTACGTTTTGTTCCAAATTAAGATCAGGTAAAACCCGAACGAAGGTTTCCAGAAAATCATGATAGGTCATGTTCTCTGAATTTTCCAAAGTAAAAGTATCGTCAGTTATTCCGAGTTGCACAAAAATATCCCAGGTTTTGCAAAATCCCGGACGTCGCAAAGTTCCACGCACCATTGTGGGGATGTTTTCCAGGCCGTATATGCTACGGTATTTTAGTGAATTACGGTTGATGTAAGCTTCAAATTCACCACAATCCGGCACATTTACCCTTTGCGTACGGCTAAATAATTTGTGATAAGGAATATATTTATAAATGCCGTTGATGATGGCCTGTGCTGTGCTTTGTCCGGCCAGAACAACATTTCGTGGTGCCCAGGTAAATTTATAATTCCACGGATTGTTGTCGTATTTTGGTGCTATCAATCCGCCGGTAAACGAACGGAAAGAGGTAATCTCTGCCCCTTCTTCCTTTAGGTTGTTGATTACCCGCATAGCCGACATGTGATCGATACCCGGATCAACTCCAATTTCGTTGAGCAATAATACTCCCGCTTTTCTTACTTCACTATCATAAGCCATTATCTGGTCAGAAATATATGTTGTGGTAACCATATTTTTCCCTTGTTTTACACAATCGGAAGTTAACTGTGTGTGCATACCCGATGGCAACATCGAAACCACCAGATCAGTTTTGCTCACTTCATTATGACGTTGTATATCATCAAAAACATCAAAATGGATAGCCTTTCCGTTGGGGTGACCATTTATCTTTTTTAAAGCTTTGTTATAATCTATTTCGCCAAGTGTAATTTTCCAGTTGTGCTTGTATGAATTATCAAGCAGGTATTTGATAAGTGTGGAAGCAGATAATCCTGCACCGATTACCAATATATTTTTCATTGTTCAAATAAATTCGGAATTTGCCCGGATAGGTTAAATTGTAAAAAGAAATGTGCCAACGAATTAAACTTTTCATTGGCACATTTGGTTTTTTATGCGTTTAAATGTTCCTCTAAGTATTTATAATCGGCTGTTAAATTTCCTTTGTGCAAAATCATTGCCCGCTTTATTTCAGCCGGAAGTTCCAGTTGATCAAAATCGACGCTATAATCAGCCTTTGCAATGGCAGGAACAAATTTGGCCAGTGCATTTCCAAAGCTTTCTGATGATTCGCGCGGTAACTCACTTGGCAGGATATCTACAGCCATAACAAGTATGCCATCCCCTTTAAAGTTCATTGTCGCTTCACGTGTAAAGGGATCGTAAACAAAAACAGGATTTTCAATTTCGGTACCCTTGTGAGTAAATTCAATAGATCCATCCGGGTCGCAGGTTACATCACCAATAACTATGAGTTTCATGTTATCCTTATAATAAAGTTTTTCGATAAAACCTTTTGTTAGCAATCTCGGATAGCGGTCGTCCCAGTACATACAGTTCATCAGGATGGTTAGATGTTCAGGGTACTTTTCAAATTGGTTTTTGTACTTTTCGGGGTGGTTGTAATAATCCTGCAATTCAAATTTTTGATCAGGATCAATGGGTTCGGAAAGGTCTTCTTCTTTGAACACAATTTTATATACAACTTTGTTCGAATATTTGCCTGAGCTTTTCAGCTTTAACAATTCAGCAGGCGAAATTTCTACTGATGGGAGTAAATCTGCGATATGCTGTGCTCCCTTGCTAACGTTCCCATATCCTGTAAAACCAATTGTAAATGGAGCGAGTTCATCCGGCAACCCTTTGGTGCTAATTATTTTTCCAACCTCCTTTACTGCTTGTTCGGCATCGGCAAGCGAGTTGTAATGGTGCGACTGTTTCAAGGGTAAAAACGGACTATCAGTGCCCTGTGCTTTTAACCTCTGTCCGGCCGACCACAATGAATTGATCATTCCGGCCAAGCCTGCAAACCGTCCGAAAAATATGAGCCGGCGACCTTTGTCGTCAGCAATTTTTTCATATTCAATCAAGTTGCACTTTTTCTCCATCATCATGCGCAACATTGGCATATTGTAAGGTTGTCCTTTAATAACATGCGAAAAGAAGATGTAAGTTTTTTCTTCCTCGAAAAAGGAAATCGGCATCTCTTTTACACCAAAAATTACCGGGCATTCTGTGAGGTCTTCTGTAACTACTGCGCCGACTTGTGTAAATTCATCATCCAAAAAAATTCTTTTTGGTGAACTTTCCACAAAAATCTGAAGTCCGTCTTTGATTAGTTTCTTTGCAAAATCAGGTGGAATGGCCACCCTGCGCTCCATTACATATTTGTCTTCGAGCCTGATACCTATTTTATTATTCATAGCAGTTAATGGTTTTTGTTAATCCGTTTTTCTGATGCCGCAAACATACTAAATTTGGATTTGCCCCGAATACATTGAAATAAAATATACTGAGTATAAATTACGATAGATTACTGCTCAATAGTTATGTTGTCTGTATCCCAGCCATTTATGGCTGGGATGATTGACGGTTAATCATAAAAATATGAGGGCATTCATGCTCTTTTTTCTTGACCCTGGTTATTTTTATTTTATTTACGATTTTATTGTAAAAGGGCGTAAACGCCCTGTTTGCTTGCAATACATTCTGGAACAAGCCACGGCGATAAATGGCCGGGTTATGGATGTTTCTCCTTTAACTTGACGGCTGGGGCTGACCTGTAAAATGCCCTAAAATTTTAAGATTAACTTTTGGGGCTGTTTAAAATGTGAGTTGAAATTGCGGAAAATGTAAGGAATACGGATACCAAAATAAATGCAATCATCGAAATCACCCATAAATCATAGATATAAAAAACACCACATAATATTCCAAAAATAAATCCGGTAAGCAATGTAATATACGAAATATTGCGTTTATTTATTTCGGCAATATATGATGAAAGTTGTGAGGCACGTGATGTTGCAAGATAAATGAAAAAGTAGATCACACCTATAATTATCCCATTCTTTTTTTCTGCTTCAACATTTAACATTATTGGTATTATGAGTGCCACGTTTACCATTAGGGGTTGGATGTAATCTTTAATGGCGCGAAGATAAGCTGTGTGAATAGCTGATGTATTAATAATTTTTAGAACATTAGGTTGCTTAAGGATTTTAAATAAAGATTTAATAGTAAACCTTATTGGTGCGCTGCTTTTTGTATTAGCCTGATCAAAAGATTGATTAAGTTCTTTTGGATAGGAAATAATTAAAAGAAGGTTGATTAGATAAGGAATAACTGAATACAGAAAGATATTTTGATATGTTCCGTTATAAAAAACTATAAGCCCGGCCACCAGCGAAGATATAGCAGAACCTTTTTGAGACCACGAACGAGTATGTCCGTAATAATTAATTTTTTGATTTTCCCAATTGTTTAATTTCAGATAATTCATTATCATGCCTTTATGAGTACCGGAGCGAAAAGCATCGCCAATCCCAAACAAAAGAAATGCTATCATAAATAGCCAAAAATCATTGGAAAGGTAAAAAACATAAAACGAAACTATATATGCCACGAAAGAGGCAATTAAGGAATTTTTTCTTCCATAAGTGTCTGCAATAATCCCTGATGGGATTTCAAATATATTGATAAATATTTCGCGAACAGCGTACAGAATTCCTATTTGCGTATAAGGTAATCCTTTTTCAATTAAGAACAGAATAAAAAAAGCATCGAAAAAACGCAGGTTTTTTAAAAATCCGTAAAAACAAAATTTGAAATATTGCCTGTCCTTCTTTATTGCATTCATACTACATTAATCTAACCGGGGTATGTAAAATCCAATACATATTTTACTTTTACCGGAATAAAAACAAAAAACATTTTAGTTGCAAAAAAAAACTTTCAATGAAAACTCAAATACATATCCCAATACTTATAAAAAATATTCTCAGTGTAATAGGGGCATTTCAGGCTGGGTTTTATTTTACAACCCTGTTTCATGAACCTACATCTTTGGTAGGTGGACTTTGGGCGGTTATTTCTGCCATCATAATACTTGAAGTTACAGATGCAGAAACTTATAACTCAGCAAAGAACAGGATTATCGGAACCTTTATTGGTGCAGTTGTTAGTGGCACTTACCTTTTCTTTTTTTCTTTTACATTCTTCGGTTACCTTGTAGCCATTGTTGTTGGTGTATTGGTTTGTATTATTTTCGGTGTTCCACAATCTGTTAAGTTAAGTGGCATTACAATTTCTGTAGTTATGATTGTTTCGACCATTGCTAAGGATTTACACCCTTTTATTAATGCCGGTCTTCGTTTTGTCGAATCAGCAATTGGTATGGGAGTAGCTATAGCTGTTTCTTTTATTTATATATATATAGAAAATCGTTACTTCAAAAAAAAATTATAGCGGAAGTTATTTCTGAGCAAGCCCTTAGCAAGGTTGAGGCAGGTAATTAATTTCTTCTTCTACTGAGGGCTAAATTAATTATTCTGTATATCAAAAATAATAAACCCCCGATTGCGAATATCCAAAAACTTTGTTTTCGGCTTATACTTGCTGCTTAAAAACCGTAATACGTTTGCGTAACTATCGCTGGATTGATGGGTGAAAGTAATGATCAGATAGTCGTTTTTTTCGATCTGCTGCATATTGCTATTGCTAAAAGCCTCCGGTAGAAACCCTTTTTCTGTTGCCATCTTTTTGTTTTCAGTCCCTTGTACAACAAAATCAACGAGCAAGTCTTTGCTGTATCTTTTTAAATAATAATCCAATGTGGGGAAATTTTCGATGGCCGTTTCAACAATAATATATTTATGCGTAGTATCCGTATTTATAATATTTTTAATTTGTATTGAGATTTCTTTCCATGAATTATTGTCGGTTCGCGTAATTCTTTTGTAGCTATTAGGGGCAAACAGTACTATTGCAAAAAGAAGTGAAAAAAGAAGTGAATGTTTTAAATAGAAACGTTTTATGGATCGTTTATAGATATTACTCAAAATATAATCAAAAAGCAGCAGGCCTTTTTTTATCGCAAAACTTGTAAGTATCATAATTAAAGGAAGGCAGAATAGGATATATCTTGTGTAGAAAGTGTATTCATGTTCAAATGAAAATATAACTACAATTAAAGTAAACGAGAGTAGAATTACTGTAATTGGATATAGTAAAAAAAGCCGGCGTGTTAAAAGGATGTTATTATAGTTAATTCCTGATTGGGTGATGGTGCGGATTTGTTGGATAACTACATAAATTAATAGTAATAGCAAAATAATATATGCTACGTGTGGGCGGGTGAAAATTGTGGAAACTAAATAATCAGAAAATACTATGAATGCGCTTGGCAGCGATTCTGCAGTTTTGATACCAAAGGTGTTAAAATTGATAATAAAAAAGCTGGTTAATGGTGTTAATAATAGAATTATTAAAAATAGAATTCGATTATGAGTATTGGGAAAAGTAATATGTAGTTTAACATTGATCGGGATGGTTATAAATTTCCGGACGAAAAACCTAAAAACCAATGTGATGAGCACTATTGCCAGGGGCAAAATAATAAACTTAGTAAAACTGAAATGCTGCAAAATTGAATAGAGAGACGAAACAAGCTGAGCTTGTGCAATGTTTATTATTTCTGAGTTTAAAACAAATTTTATTATTGGTGGCCACAACATTGCTACCAGTAGTAATGGTACAATATAAATCAACAGTACTTTAGTAATTTTCAAATACCAGGGTTCATGTTCTTTTTGAGCGAGCATCAGGAATGTTACAAAAAGAGCTTGAGCAATAAAAAACAAATAATTGAAAACATGGTTTAGTAGTAATGCTGTATTTATTAAAGTAAGGATCAGGAAATATTTGTTGTAAAAAGTGTTTTTCCACGAAAAGGATTTACACAAACACTCAGAATAGCGCAATAATATGTAGGAAGAAATTGATGATAACAGCAGCATTTGACCATAATATCGTGCATCGAGGGCGAATCTAATGGCTAAGTTGGAAAACAAGAAAAATAGAAGGGTGATTATCGCAAGTTGTTTACTAAAAAGCCTAAGTGTAAAGAGGTATAGGAAAAATGCCGCTCCACAAACAAATAGAATTGACAAGGTTCGGGTAGAGGTTTCGTTGTGGCCAAATATCTGCATCCAGGGATATAACGTAATTTCGTAAAGTGGATACACAGCATTAACTTCGCGCATATTGTTGAAGTGCTGTGCGAAAGTTTCGTACAATATGCCACGCATATATACGGAGTACAGTTCATCGAGCCAATACGAATGCAATCCTGCCTGCAGAAAAAGGGCAACGAAAAAAATAAAAATACTGATTAGGGCTACTTTGTGTTTTATCATAACCTCAATGCTTGCTCAAAAATAACTTCCCCTCTATTGTACAACCTATAATCGAACATCTCATTAGTTTCCATGTAAATTGTATAACCACTTTTTTTAGTAACCTGAAATCTCCCCGACCATTGGCCGCCACGGTAGTAAAAACGATCAACAGTTTCTAATTTTCTTAAGCCGTGAATCTGGCACGGCAGGCCAGCACCGCAAAGCGACCAGAACTTTTTTTTAATACCTGCAACACTTCCATCAACGGTGTAATCTGGTACTTCGATTTAGCAGCAGCAAGAACCTCCTCTGGCGTTGTGGCTAATGTCCCTTTCGATAAATAGGGTATTTTATTTCAACAAATCAAGAGTTAATCTTACGCTCTTTCGTGCTTTTTCCATTTCCGGTTCAACAGCCTCCAAAATATGTTGGCGGAGGCTGCCCCTTTGTTCATAAGCCCTTTTTATGATTTCAGTAAGACTTTCGGAGGTTAGGGTTTTTAAATCAATATTCCACTTTCCCATGCCAATGGTTTCCAAAAATGCCACACTTTTAGGGTAGGCATTGATGCTGATCATGGGAGTGCCCTGCGCTGCACAAAAAATTAAGGTATGTGTTCTAAGTCCGGCATGAACTTCTACCATACCAAGCAATGCGGCCAGTTCCTGATAGGAATATTTTCTATTGTCGAGTACACCAATTCTGTCTTTATTCCGGATGTTTTGAACACACTCCTGTGTAATTTTTATATCCATAATTTGGGTAACCGTAAAAAGAATGTCCACATCCAAACTTTCGATAAGGCGATCGGCAGTGGCTGCAATTAGCTTACAAAAATCATTTCTGCTTAAAGTTCCTGTTTGGTTCCAGTTGTCGATGTAGGCATTTACATTTAATCCAATTGTTCCACCGGGTGCTTTAAACAAGGTTTCGTGTTCAATTATTTCCTTAATACGTGAGTTGGAGGGAGCTTGTGTGTTGAGAGCACTGTCGGCGTTAACTATAATTTCGGGGTGTCGCAAACATAAATCTTCGATTAATTTTTTTGTGTGCTTATCTCTGGTAATTACTAATGGGCTTGCATCCAAAACTTTTTGCAGGGCTTTAGCTCCGGCGGCACTATTGATGGGGCCAATACTTGAATTGTAAAAAACGATCGGGATTCCCTTCTTTTTGCAAAGGCCTGAAAACAGCGAAATGGATTTCAGGTTATTTACCAAAGGGTTGTTGAGTTTTCGATCGAATAAAATATTATCGGTAATTAGCACCATATCGGTTTTCGTCATGGCACGGTACAATGGCCAGCCCAAATTTCGGATGGCAAAATTCCATGGCATCATTCCGATAGGGAGAACGTTATAATCCCCAAATTCTTTACGGATAAATTGAGTGTTGATGGTAGGGATTTTAAACAGAATGTTGGAACATTCAAGCGAAAAATCATGCAACAGATTTCCAAGAATGGCATTGTCGCCCGCATTACGGCCTGAGTTATTTCCAAGAATAGTGATCGTTTTCATCGATTTTTTTTTGCCTTTTAATTACTGTTACATTTTATTTCTTTATCAGCTAAACGACTGCTTTTTTATTAAAGAACTACATCCATCCTTGTTTTCGATACCATGCGGCGGTTTCAATAATTCCCGTTTCATTGCTGTGTTTGGGTTCATACCCCAGAATATTTCTCATTTTAGTTACGTCAAAGTGGCGGTCTTTGGAATAAAAAGCAACACGCCTTCGATAAATGGGCGGCTCAATTTTTAGCGGTTTACAAATGGCTTCACAAACATCACCTATTAGGAAGAAGGGTTTGATCGGAAGCCTGACCACGCGGATTTTCTTGTGGAAATGTTGGGCTACAATGCGGGCTATATCTGTGATTGCAATAGGCTCATTGGCACCACTTATAAAAATTTCGCCCAATGCATCAGGATGGGTTGCAGCAGCAATAAAGGTGTTTGTAAGGTCGTCAACATGAACGAGGTGATACATACATTTTCCGTTTCCAAGCAAAACAAACACCGGTTTTAAAGCCATTCTGAAAAGTTTTAACAAACGCTTGTCGCCGGGTCCGTAAATAGCAGCCGGGCGAATAATGGTGTAGGGAAACTTTGTATGGGCGGCATGTTTTATTAGCCACTCTTCGGCTTCGAGTTTTGTTCGCTGATAGCCATCACCCGGGGCGAAACGAAATTCTTCGGTGGCTGGTGGCTGATCTATGTGACCATGAACACCTATTGTAGAAACATGGATGTATCTTTTGAAATTGGGATTCTGAAGTGCAGCTTTACAGATAATTTGTGTGCTTTTTACATGCACGTTCCAATAATCCTTTTCCGTGCTTTTTGCTTCTCTCAGTGCTGCTGCGAGATGAAAAACATATTGCTGACCGGCAACCGCCTGTTGCATTATTTTTTCGTCGGATACATCGCCCCTAAACCAGTTGATGTTTAAGTTGGCGAGGGGAGAAAGATCAGAGCTTAATCGGGCAAGGGCACTTACCTTTAACCTTGCATTAACAAGTTTTTTTGCAAGCACTTGTCCGGTAAATCCTGTGGCTCCGGTTATGAGTACGGGTGTTCCGGCCGGAATATTATCAATAGTATTGTTCATGTTTTCTTTTTTGATCGGGTATGTCTTAAAATCTTGCTGATTGTACTAAAAATGTCCCCGCGTTTTCCCACAACAGTCGGATTGAAGTTTTGCTGTAAGAAAGCCTGACGAAGAGAACTTGTGGGGTTTGTTTCATCAAAATCACAACTTATTGAGGTAGCATATTTCCCCATCACTTTCTCCTCACCCGCGAGCGGTAATGGGTCGGATCCGCCAATTACAGTAAAGCCTCTGTTTATGGCCTTTTTCATAAGCCGGGGTTTTAACCAGATTGTGGGGCGCAACATAGTATCGCCAATGAGCAATGAACCCGGTTTATTTGAACGAATGAGTTTTTCTATTACTTTTCCCCGCTCAAAAAACCATTTTCCGGGAGCCCAGCTAAGGATGGGGATTCCGTTTTGCCTTTTTATTTCATCAACTACTTCCTGAGCCTGGAGGCCATCTTTAATTTTCACATCAACCAATAAACTTAAAATTTCAATATTTTCTTTTGTGATGATTTGGCGACCCGGCAAAAGGTAAAGGTCAGGAAATGCTGATTCGCTAATATAAATTGCATTGTTAAGAGACCGAACCACTACCTTTGAATTGATAAGTTTTCGTGGGTTCTCATTTAATTCATTAAAAAAATTGCAGCCGGATGCTTCAGTTAAAATTCCAATACAAAGAGCATTTTTATCATGCTTTGCAAGGTTGCAGCGCAAATTATCCAGGGCTGTTTTTAAATCGAAACATGAATAAAAATGAAGATGTGTATCAACGATTATGCGCATGGATTTGGCTATTGTTTTTTGCGAGAGGTTTAGTAAATTTCCGAATTGTAAAGATGAGCCATATCATATTTTTAGATAAGGTGTTCATAACATCTTTTTAGCTCCCGGCTAAAATTTTGGAAATTGTATTTGCTTTTATACAATTCCTTCGCTTTTACTCCCAGGCTCACTCTTTTGTTTTCATTATCCACTAAATTAACAATAGCTTCAGCCATTGAAGTGGGCTCATGATTGGTAAAAACAGCAATCTCGTTAGAAAGAATAAGGCGGTTGGCCTCCACATTTGTTGCAACAATTGCCCGGCCCGCTTTTAAATAATCCAAAAGCTTTAATGGAGTATTCATGCCACTCGTTCGGGGCGAAAGCAAAATATCGGAAGCCGACAGTATCACCGTTACTTCTTCAGGAGATATCATTCCAACAAAACTCACCTTCTGTAAAATGTTCTGCTTTGCAAACACCATTTTCCAGTTTTCAATCTCTTCATCTTTGCCTCCAATTAAAATAAACCTTGTGTTGAATCGGGCTTGTAAAACTCGTGCTATCGTACCCATTAATAAATCGATACCCTGATACGGAGCAAATGAGCCAACATAAGTAATTAAAACTTCATTGTTGTTTTGCTGCAATTCATTTCGCCGTTCGGAAATTTGTTCTTTTACAGGCACCGTTAAACAAGAAGGAATATCAGGAATGTTAAAAACAGGTGTGGCTACCCGCATTTTTATAACCTGATTTGTGAGGCCTGATCCTGTACAAATAACCGCTTTTGCATATTTTACCGTTAAATATTCAACATGAGCATAAATGGCGAGAACCACATTTTTAACAAATCCTTCTTTGTGCGAAACCGGATCGGAGTGTTTCTCGAAAATTGCTTTGGAGCCAGACAAACTGCTCAAAAGTACGGCAATCACTCCGCCTTCTTCCACTCCATGAACGACTGTGTATTTTTTTCTTTTCACCATCCGCAACCCCTTAAAAAGAATGAGGATGTCGAAAACTATCTTGTGCAAAGAAGGGCCGACAGGAATTTGCCTGACGCTAAAAGGATTTGAAACCCTGATAATATTTACTCCTTGCATCTCAATTTTTCGCATCATCATTTTCAATAATCTCATGAATGAAATACGAATGTGCCTTATGTTTTTTGTAATAAATTTTAGAAATCATATCCGACATCAATCCCGAAATAAACATCTGCAGGCCTGTGATGAGCAAAAAAGCAGTTAATATTGGTTTTGCTGAGTCTGACATACTTTGCCCGTTTAAGTATTCGATCAGTGCGCTAATTCCCGAAAAAACTCCGGCTATCAGGAAAAGAATTCCACCAAAGCCCAATAGGTGCAAGGGGCGCAGGGCAAATTTTTTCCAGAACCAAACAGAAATCATATCCAAAAACCCTTTAATGGTACGGCTGAATGTGTACTTGGTTTTTCCGAATTTACGGTGTCGGTGATTCACAGGAAGTTCGCCAACTTTAAATCCTCTGATTATTAACATGGCGGGGATAAAGCGATGCATTTCGCCAAAGAGCGACAACTCTGAAACACTTTCGCGGGTGTAAATTTTGAGCGTGCAACCACTGTCGTGAATGCCATCTTTGATTAATATTTCACGCAAAAAATTTGCTCCTCTCGATGTTATTCGTTTTGTTAGTGTATCCTTTCGGGATTTGCGCCAGCCCGAAACCACATCAAGGTTATTTTCTTCAAGATGCCTGATTAGGCGGGGAATGTCGGCAGGGTCATTTTGTCCGTCCCCATCAAGAGTAATAATGTAATCGTTGCGGGCATAACGCAGACCAGAATCCAGCGCAGCGGTTTGCCCAAAATTCTTACGCAGGCGGATCACTTTTACAGGATGAAGAGACTTTAGGATTCTGCCTGTTTCATCCTTTGATCCGTCATCCACAAAAATAATCTCGAAAGGAAGTCCGGTTTTCCTGCATACACCCAGAACTTCCTCATGAAGTTTTGCTACATTTCCGGCTTCATTAAATACAGGTATTACTATCGAAATACTTTTCATTTTTCATTGATTCGTTTATACAGCTTCGCCCCGTAACTCCCATAATTATAAAAAAAAATATAGTGTAAGATTTTAAAAACTCAAAACTAAACTTATTTTATAAATGGAATAAAAATAATATGATTTGGCTGATGGCGCAAAAGTACTGTTTCTTACCGCCTTTTTTTACATCCTTCACGGAATGCTTAAAAAGAGGATAGAGAGGATAGGTGGTAGAGGGTAGAAGTTAGATGTATTATATTCATTTATTGGTTCTACTGCGAATTTAGTGGAACATACAAAAATGCTTCAATGCTTTAATGATTCAATCCTTGTC
>JAOZRY010000903.1 GCA_029939965.1 Bacteroidales bacterium
AATATGCAAAGCTCGTTTGCATGCTGCCTCAAGCCGTCCGTCACCGTAGGACTTATCGCCCTTCGGGCGGGTTTTTAGTCCTTGCAATATTCTAATGTTTCCTGATTACAAGCAAGACAATGTAATACAGGCATGAATCCATCAAAATAATATCCACCAAATTTGGCCGCACCTATTGCTGTATCAATAATTACTTCATTGATTCCAATATTAAATCTGCAACGGGAACAACGGTAATTGTATTCTTTTGGAGGCGGGCCGAACGGGATGTCCGCCCCTTCCTTCAAGCCATTTTTTGACTCCATATGTATCTTGCTTGATTCGTTCTTCTTCATCAAAGATAAATCCATACTCTGGAACCCAAATTTTCCATAACTCCATCTCTCCACCGCAATAACGACAAGTCAAGGGATCTGTACCTGTAACATCCTGATACCTCTCCTGATATGTTTTGGGAGACACAATTTCATACGTCCCTTTGACCACTTTTCCTATTTTGCGAATTCCTTCTTTTATAATTTCACACCATTTCTTGAAACTTTTAGTTGCTTGCAGGCCATAATAACGTACCCTCTTGAAACCTTTGACCATAATATGTTGCACCATTCGCCCTATAAAGGTAAAAACTGGCACAGTTTCTTCTTTCTTCTTTTTAGTTTTATGATCTCGGTACCAATAAGTAACCATTTGTCCATCATATTGAATTATACGACTTACCGCTATTGGAGGGGAAGCAACATACTTAGCTAAATACCGTGCTAACCCTTTACATTTTTTAGGAACCTTACCTTTCGTTACATAAGCAACAAATCCTTTTTTATACTTCTTCCACAAGTTATTTATGAGAATTTTTACTCCCTTACCAAAAAAATCTGAAACCATATTTAATAAATAATACTGCCATTTTTTATGAAGAATATCATATGGAAGATAACCTAAGCCTACCCATTTTCCAGTCTCGGTATTAACTCCACCATCTGTCATGATTACATGCAGATGAGGATTATACTGACCGGAGCGCCCATGGGTTTGAACAACTATGATTGCCCCAATTTTAAGCTCTGATTTTTTAACTGTGCTGACAACATCTTCCAGGCATTGGTAACCTGTACGCATTAATTGGGATAATAAAGCTCCATCATGACGATTAGTATAAAAAAGCTGACGTAATTGCTCTGGCACTGTTAACACATTATGTCTATATATTACACCAGGATGCAACACTTTACCAACTTGGCACACCATATTGTCGGCGTAAACTTTGGCACATGAAAGGCAGAAACAACTTTTACAACTAAAGCAAACCCGACGAAGATCACGACCGCATTCCATGCAAATATACTCGCAATAACCACCAGACTCCTTACCACAATTGAGCATTTTTTGAACAGGCTTCTCGTATTGGTCACAATCAAAAACTGGGTGTTCTTCTTTAAAATCTTCCCAATTTTCTTCAAATATTATACGAAAAATTTCCTTGTCCTGTTTTTGTGCTGTTGTCATCTTCATGCTATAAGTATATCAAAAAAACAACTTATATTACAATAATTTCAATTTTATATAGCGATAAATCTAACGGCATACAATGATAGACAAAAATGAAAATTCCTATACTAT
>JAOZRY010000904.1 GCA_029939965.1 Bacteroidales bacterium
AAACAACGTGAATAGTTTCTAGTTATGCTATTTACTTAGCGATTTTACTCCAAAATGTGCAAAATAACTTACTAATTGGGTCTGTAAAATATTTTGTGTAAATGGTTAAAATACATTTATAAAATTTAACCAAACTACACATGAAAATCTCAAAATCTCAAAAACCTCAAATGATTAGTTATGAGGAATTTCAGGAAAAAGTAAGAAATCTTCGTACATCAGGTGATGCCACAAGTTTTTTAAAGGAATTAATAGCACCTACTCTACAGTCTATGCTGGAAGCCGAAATGGCGGTACATCTCGGATATGATAAGCATGATAATGCTGGTAAATTGAGTGGCAACAGTAGGAATGGCTATAGTTCCAAAACTATTAAAAATGATTTTGGTGAACAACGCATCAGCATACCTCGTGATCGTAATAGCGAATTTGAACCTATTGCAGTTAAAAAACATGAGAGCACTCAATCTGATGTAGAAGAGAAGATAATTGCAATGTACGGCAAAGGACTCAGCACAAGAGATATCAATGGCTACATGTATGATATATATGGCATTAATGTATCCTCTGATATGGTATCTGCCATTACTGACAAAGTAGTGCCAGACATTAAGGCATGGCAAAGCAGACCGCTAGACGATGTATATCCAATTCTATATTTAGACGGAGTGCATTTTAAAGTCAGAGATGGCGGCAAGATTATTTCCAAATGTGCCTATATTATTCTAGGAATCAATACCTCAGGTATAAAAGAAATCATTGGCGTATGGATAGGAGAAAATGAAGGAAGTAAGTTTTGGATGGGTGTACTGAATGATTTGAAACATCGAGGCGTAAAAGACATTTTAATAGCCTGTATTGATGGACTCAAAGGTTTCCCTGAAGCTATAAGGACAATATTTCCGGAAACAGAGATACAAGAATGCATTATTCATCAAATCAGAAATACTACAAAATTCATTCCATATAAACATAAAAAGAGCTTTTGTAAGGATTTAAAAACTATTTACACAGCTATTACGGAAGAAGTGGCCCTGGAAGCTCTGGAAGAAGTAAAAAGTAAATGGCCTCAGTATGCAATCTACTTAAAATCATGGGAAGATAAATGGGGTACACTTTCCACCTTCTTTGCTTATCCGGAACAAATCAGACGAATTATTTATACAACCAATACTATAGAAAGTCTCAATAGACAGTTCAGGAAAGTAACCAAAACAACGTCCATATTTCCTCATAATGATGCGCTAAAAAAGCTACTCTACCTAGCCCAAAAAGACATCACTAAAAAATGGACCATGCCCATCAGAGACTGGGGCGAAATTGCAGCTCAATTAGGAGAATTCTTCAAAGGAAGAATGGGTATATAGAAAATGGCTAAAACAAGCCAAAAAACGAGTAGTGCCGTCAGAATCTTGCTCCGCTACGCTACGCAAGATTCTGACGGCAAATATAGATCCTTACAAATTAGAAAATTAGTCATTTACACAAAATGGGTTGCATTCCCTGTGTATTCTTTTTTTCTTGTATCAAAAACACTTCTTTTACGAGTTACCTTGATAATGGTTTTTACATATTTCTGCCATTCTCCATCTAAAGAAAACTCAGAATCTAAAGCGT
>JAOZRY010000227.1 GCA_029939965.1 Bacteroidales bacterium
TTTATATCAGGATTTGAGAAGCTGAAGGAAGTTTCTTTTTTCCATTGCAAATATCATAATTATATATAATGCTGCCAGCATGGTGTTAATAGCATATTTTACTAATCCTGTTTCGAGGTTCAGCAAAGTACTAACATAGAACAATAGAACCGCCAGCCCCGGATAAAAGACAATTTTCTTTATGTCGTATTGAACAGGAAAATGTTTTTTCCCAATAAAATACGAAAGTGCCATCATAATGAAATATGCAAAAAATGCAGCCCAGGCCGAACCATAATACCCGATTTTTGGGATTAAAATGATATTTAGAATAATGGTTATGCCGGCACCAATTATCGACAACAGTGCCCCATAAATTGTTTTGTTGGTTAATTTATACCAAAACGAAAGATTATAAAAAATGCCGAGAAAAAGGTTTCCCATTAATAAAATCGGGATCACATCCCTGCCTGTACGATAGTCCTCACCAATAAACGTAATTACAAAATCTAAGTAGAGTGTGGTTATCAAAAAAATAAGGGACGTTACAATCGTAAATATTTTTAATACATCGGCATAAATTTGCCTTGAATCAGATTTGCCCGATTCGGCGAAAAAGAAGGGGTCGGCAGCATATCGAAACGTTTGCACAAACAAAGTCATTATAATAGAAACCTTGTAACAGGCTCCATAAATACCGACCTGCGACATAATTTCTGCATCAGAATTTCCGGGCAGTAGCATGGAGAGTAAAATCTTATCTATCGAAAGGTTGATAGACCCGGCAATGGCAACAATCATCAACGGCCATGAATATTTCAGCATACGCATTAAAAGTGCGGTGTTGAATCTGAATTTATTAAACCTGAATTCGGGAAGGAGCAGAATTAAGGTAATGGTACTGGCCACAAGGTTGGAGATGAAAATATATCCGACAAGATCGTCAGGATTAAAAATTGTTGAGATCAGTTTGGTGAATTCGGATTCAGGAAAGTGTGTGATCAGGTATGGACAAAGCAAAATGAAAAAGAGGTTCAAAGCAATGTTCAACCCGATGTTTATCAATTTGATAGTTACAAATCTGATTGGTCGATTTTGCTGACGAAGACGTGCAAATGGTATGGCGGCCATAGCATCGAAACTTAAAATAAAGCCAAAATAAATGATGTAATTAATACGATCGCCATAACCCATCCATTGCGAAATACTTCCTGAATTACCTACAACCAACACCAAAAAAAGGATGGATGTAACAATGAGCGAGGAAAAGGATGTGTTGAAAACACTTTGTTTATTTTTTTCGCTTTCGGAAAACCTAAAAAAAGTGGTTTCCATTCCGTATGTTAAAATTACCCAAAGTATAGACACCCAGGCGTACATTTCGGTGTAAATTCCATAATCGGATGTAATTAGTACTCTTGTGTAAAGAGGTACCAAAAGGTAATTGAGCAATCGGCCAACGATGCTGCTTAGGCCATAAATAGCTGTTTGCCCGGCCAGACGTTTGAGTGGATTCAATGGTAAAAAATTTGTGGGCAAAAGTAACAAATTACAAATAGGGTATTGTTTTGAATTTGTAATACATAAAAGGTTCTACTGCGAATTTGGTGGAACATACAAAAATGATTCAATGCTTCAATGATTTAATGCTTCAATGCTTCAATGATTCAATGCAATATGTAAACAATTTCCAAAATGAAAAATATAATGTTCTTTTACATAAGCTATTTAATATCATAATCTTAACCAATAAGGAATATTTTAGCATTTCATCATTATAGCGTTAAATTTTTCTTAGTAGTTTTGTTTCAACACAAATTTACAACAGATATGCAACTCTTTAAATTAGCAACCGTCCAGTTTTCACCCGTTTTCGGTAATCCCGAAAAAACCATACAAAAACTCAAACCTCTAATGGAGGAGGCCAGAGCAGCCAACCTTGTGGTATTACCGGAGTTGGCAAATTCAGGATACAACTTTTCGGGATTTGAACAGGCTTTTGCTTTTTCGGAAACCCCGGAAAACAGCAAGTTTGTTGATTTCATTGCAACGCAGTGTGCCCGGTATAATTATGCGGTGGTTACCGGTTTTAATGAACGGGCGAAGGATCAAATTTTTAATTCGGCCTTGCTTATTAATGAAACAGGTATTGTGGGGAAGTATCGAAAAATTCAGTTGTTTATGAATGAGAAAGAATATTTTACTCCCGGAGATTCAAAGCCGGAACTCTATGATATAAATGGTGTAAAGGTTGGGATATTGATCTGTTTCGACTGGCTTTTCGCTGAATTGTGGATAGGCCTGGCAAAAAAAGGTGCTGATGTTATTTGCCATCCGTCAAACCTTGTCCTGCCCGGTAAAGCACAAAAGGCTATTCCTGTGTGGGCATCAACAAATAGGGTTTTTATTGCCACAGCAAACCGAATTGGAACCGAAGGCGAACTTACCTTTACCGGAAACAGCATTATTGCTGCTCCTTCGGGGGAGCTAATTGCATCAGCCTCCTCTAAAAAAGAGGAAGTAATAATGGCTGATTGTGATACGTTGCTGGCACGAAATAAAATGATTACTCCACAAAATCATGCCTTCAACGATCGGCGAGCCGAAATGTATGATTTGTAATTTTTTTGGACATAAACTCTATTTAAAAAAAATAAAGTCAGTGTCTGTCCATTAAGTCGGTGTTTTTTTATTTTGGATTGTATTTGTTTCGCTACAGTTAAAATTCACAAGAAGTATTGTAAAAACTCAACCCATACTGGGTTGTAGAGAAGTCATCAATTTTACCAGTGTTACAATAGCGTAACCCATACTGGGTTAATCAGAATATTTTATCGGTAGCCGGGTAAATTTCCTCCCTCGGCCTGACGGCTATGCATACGTGCGAGATGGCTATTTTTCTTCAATTTGTCCTGCTTAAAGTTGGTAGCCGTTTTTTCTTTAGGGCTTTATTACATCTCTTCATGCATCCAAAACGGGCTAACTTATGGCTTGTTAAAAAAGATGATCAGAGTATATCATATTCTTAATAAATGTATATTTTTGATGTCATCAATTTTTTTTATTTAAAAACTATATTTCAACATGAAAACTTTTTCTAAGCGCACTAAAAGAAACTACGGATTAATTACTGCAATTTTCATCACTATTGCAATAGCTGGCACTTTTTTAACTCTACCCAATAAAAACGACCGCCGGGAACAGTACACACAATTTCTTCACCATAAGGCTGCAAACATGGAGCTTTACAGTAACGAAGAACTTGCACAAATGCCCAAGCCCACGCATCCTGACAAAGCCGAATTACAAAACTTTTTTATGACTCACGACCCTGAAACCGGGATTGTGCCAAAAGAACGGCTTTTGAAAACGTATCAGGATATTAAACAAAACAAACAATACAACCCCGAAATTGAGCTGCAATGGGAAGGAACCTCCGCAGAAATGGGTGGACGTACCCGTGCCATTATGTGGGATCCTAACGATGCAAGTGGTAATAAAGTTTGGGCAGGTGGTGTTACAGGAGGCCTTTGGTATCGTAACGATATTACAAATAATAGCGTGGAATGGCAACCTGTGGACGATTTCTGGAGTTCACTAAATATAAGTTGTATTACTTATGATCCCAACAATCCGATGACCTATTACGTTGGTACCGGCGAATCTCAGACTGCATTAATTATTTATCGCGAATCATCGGGGGTTGGTAATGGAATATGGAGATCGACTGATGGCGGTGAAACATGGGGTCTTATGGAAACCACTTTGAGTTTTGAATATATCAACGATATAGAAATAAGAGACGAAAACGGCACAAGCGTAATTTATGCCGCAGTAGTATCGGGGGTTTACATGGGAGCTATACACCAAAGTGAGCCTGCCGATGGTTTGTTTCGCTCGGCAGATGGCGGCGAAAGCTGGGAGCAGGTTTTGCCAAATATGCCAGGTCTTGAGCAACCTTATGCTCCGGCAGATATAGAAATTACTATTGATGGCCGAATTTTTATTGGCACTATGCAAAATGTTGACATCGAAGGGGGGGCAACAATTTTGTATTCCGATGACGGAACTTTTGGAAGCTGGACGGTTTTTGATGATTATATTGAAATTATTCAGAATAGTGGATACTATAACATTCCTGCACGTGTAATGCTTGCCGCCGCTCCCTCCGACGAAAACATTGTTTATGCAGCAATTGCAGCCGGTTACACCGACTTCTTTAACTACTACCGTGGAAGGTACATCATAAAATCGACCGATAAAGGCGAAACCTGGAATGAGATAAATATTCCCAATGACGACTGGTCAACACTTGCCTGGCATGCATTGATGATCGAAGTAAATCCAACCGATCCTAATTCGGTTATTACCGGCGGCCTCGATCTGTGGAAAACCGATAACAGTGGCAATTACTGGGAGCATATTTCCGATTGGTCGTTGATGTATTATGGTGGTGGCGATGATTATGTTCATGCCGATCAACACGCCGTAGAGTACAAACCGGGAAGTTCCACCGAATTTATTAGCGCAAGCGATGGCGGAGTGTTTTATACCAACTCAGCCACCAATTCATATCCGGTTTTCGAGGAAAAAAACCACGGTTACAACACACTCCAATTTTACACTTGCGATATTATTCCTAATACTGGTACTCCTTTATACTGTGGCGGACTTCAGGATAACGGAACCTTGTTGTATCAAAATCAGCCTCTAAGCATCAACCACATGATTGACGGTGGAGACGGAGCCTATTGTTTTTTTGATTATGATCTCGAAATGCTTATTACTTCTACATATTACAACAGCTACACAATATTTTTAGACTGGAACTACTACGATGGGTTTTACGATGGCAGTGGTGTGTTTATCAATCCTGCCGACTTTGATGTGCGCGATAATATTCTTTTTGCAAACAGGGTTTCGTTTTCGGGAGGAAGTTCAAATAAATTATTGCGAGTAAGTGGCATCCCTTACAGTACGAACATGGATGTAATTACTTTATCAACCGGAACAAATGTATATTTTTCGCATGTAAAAGTTTCGCCTTATGCTCCATTAAATACTTCAACACTGTTTCTGGGAACTCAAACCGGCCAAGTTTATCGGGTTGATAATGCCCAAACAAATGCGCCGGAAGTTACCGAAATAACCTCCAACGATTTCCCAATTGCTTATGTTTCGTGTATTGCAATAGGCCAAACCGAAGATGTGCTGCTGGTAACATTTTCAAATTATGGTGTAGAATCGGTATGGCAAACTGTGGATGGTGGCGATACATGGTTAAATGTCGAAGGCGACCTCCCCGACATTCCAATACGCTGGGCACTTTATCAACCCGAGAGCGATGAACAGGTAATGCTGGCCACCGAACTCGGTATATGGACAACATCTCAAATTAATTCCGAATTTGTGCCCTGGGAGCAAAATGCTTCAGGAATGGCCAATGTAAGAGTTGACATGCTTGCCCTTCGCGAAGCCGACAACACAGTACTTGCTGCTACACACGGAAGGGGTTTCTTTACCGCAGAATTTCTACTCGATCCTACAATTTCGACCCCCGAAGAGGAACAGAATAATTTTTCACTTTACCCTAATCCGTCAAATGGAATTATATATCTAAATCTTAAGAATCAGATTACCGAATCCACAACTATAAAAGTTATAGATATTTCGGGTAGAGTTGTATTTGAGGAGGCAATAACTGCACAACAACATTCTTGTAATCTTTCAACTTTGCCAAAAGGGAATTACATCCTAAAAGTTGATGGAGGTGGAAAGATACATTCTGAAAAGATCGTTCTGAAATAATATGGTTCTACTGCAAATTTAATGGAACACACAAAAATGCTTCAGTGGTTCAATGATTTAATGCTTCAATG
>JAOZRY010000905.1 GCA_029939965.1 Bacteroidales bacterium
TCAAGAAGTGGGTGTCAGAAATCGTTGAGATCGAGGCGGACGAAGTGTTGAAAAAAGTTATTTCGGCAAGCTCAATACATCATATTTACAAAAGTAAACTTTTGTCTAATTGTTCTTGTTGCATTAATTTTCTTAGGGATTGTAATGAAAAACTGGTGTTTGAAGCAAAGGATAAACATTAGCCCAACGGATGGTGCCAGCGGCAGGGATTGAAGTGGTAGCTTGTTGAATATGGCGGCTGTGATTTTTGTTGGTGGGTGGAGGCTGTAAGCCCCCGCACCACCTACAAAAAACCAGCCGGCATGAAACAACTACAAACGAAAAGCCCGTAGCCGCCCAAATTAAAATCTTAAAAAAAAACACCTAACTTGATGGACGGACACTATTTAGCTATTGGATGGAACAGAATTTATTATAATCCCTTTGCATGGATTTTCTATTTTTGCCGGTAATATGATGACAAATATTTTACTGGTTCTGTTTTACGTTTTTTCGCCTTTACTAATTCTTTATCTGAGCACCAGGTACAGCTTTATTAATAAAATTGGAGCTGTAGTGGTGGCATACATTGTTGGGATTATTGCCGGAAATGTTGGCTTAATTTCTGAAGATTCCAGACCTGTACAGGATGTAATTACAATGGTTACTATTCCTTTATCCATCCCATTGTTGCTTTTTTCTTCAAACATCAAACAGTGGTTTTCATTGGTGGGCAAAACTGCTTTGTCGATGTTGTTTGGGGTGGTAAGTGTTGTGATAATGGTATTTGCAGGTTTTTTTATTTTTCGTGGTCATGGTATGGATGATCTTTGGAAAATTGGTGGGATGCTCATTGGCGTTTATACCGGTGGTACTCCAAATTTGGCATCTCTCAAAATTATGCTAAATATCAACGAAACAGTTTATTTGCTCACCCACACCTACGACATGATTTTATCGGGTATATATTTTCTGTTCCTGATTAGTGTGGGTCAACGTTTTTTCCTTTTGTTTTTGCGGCCATTCAGATTTTCGTTTTCAGGTGCTCAAATAGAGGGGCATAATGCGGATGGCAAAAACCCTTACACAGGAATCCTTAAAAAGAAAATATACTTACCGCTTATTAAGGTTTTGGGGTTGTCGGTTTTAATATTTGTACTGGCAGGAGGGGCTTCGCTACTGGTATCTGAAAATAGCCAGATGGTGGTGGTGATACTGATAATTACATCTCTGGGGATTGGTGGTTCATTTATCCCATCCATCAACAGAACGGATAAAACATTTGAATTGGGTATGTATTTGATTCTGATTTTTAGTGTGGATGTAGCTTCAATGGTTAATATTTCGGAACTTGGCGGCGGTACACCAATATTATTTTATTATCTTTTAATTGTTGTATTTGGGTCATTGCTTCTGCACGTAATGTTTGCACGAATTTTTAATATCGACAGCGATACAGTAATAGTAACTTCAACAGCATTGATTTGTAGTCCGCCTTTCGTTCCTGTTGTTGCAGGTGCACTCAAAAACAGGGAGATTGTAGTTTCGGGTCTTACTGTTGGGATTGTGGGTTATGCAATTGGGAACTATCTGGGTTTTTTGGTGGCACAGGTTTTAAATCAATTTATGATTTA
>JAOZRY010000228.1 GCA_029939965.1 Bacteroidales bacterium
TTCTCGGTTTACCCCGTTAAATAGATTTCTAAATGTTGTTTTAATTTAACGGGGTGAACCTTGTTAAATAAAGCACAGAACGATAATACATTTAACAGGGGTTACATTTTGCGTGTGTATGAAAACCTTATTTTTTTTTAATTTAAACCTTAATAGAAGAATGAATTACTCAACTCAACCTTATTACCTTATTATATGGTTGAGAATAAGGTAATAAGGTTTTGGAGTGGTGGCTGTAATTATATTCCACTAAGGTTTAAAGCAAAAAAATAAGGTTTATTAAAATCATGAAAAAGTGTTCACCCCGTTAAATAATAGCACAAAACGATAATACATTTAACGGGGTAAACTAATTTTCGCGCTTTATGAAAGATGCCGCTTTTTTCAATTAAATAGCGTTTATTTGAATAATCTTTTTATTTTTATCACTTAATTGCAAATTCGTTATTGTATTATCAAAATAATATTCACAAAAATTATTGATTATGAAAATTACAATTGTAGGTACAGGTTATGTCGGTCTGGTTACCGGAACCTGTTTCGCTGAAGTAGGTATTGATGTTACATGCATTGACATTGATGAAAAGAAGATTGAAAATCTTAAAAAGGGAATTATCCCGATTTATGAGCCAGGCCTCGAACCCATGGTTAACAGAAATGTTGAAAAAGGCAGATTGCATTTTTCAACAAGTTTAGCTTCCTCGCTCGATGGGACTGATGTAATTTTTTCGGCTGTTGGCACACCCCCGGACGAAGATGGAAGTGCTGATTTAAAATATGTTCTTGATGTTGCCCGATCGGTTGGTAAAAATATGAATGACTATGTGCTGATTGTAACAAAAAGCACTGTACCCGTTGGAACAGCCGCCAAAGTAAAAACTGCAATCCAGGAAGAGCTGGATAAAAGAGGTGTAAAAATCCCGTTTGATGTTGCTTCAAATCCAGAATTTCTCAAAGAAGGAGCCGCTGTGGAGGATTTCCTGAAACCTGATAGAATCGTAGTTGGAATTGAATCAAAAAAGGCTGAAAACATTTTGAATCGTCTTTATAAACCATTTACCCTCAATGGTCATCCGGTAATATTTATGGATGTGCCATCAGCAGAGATGACCAAGTATGCTGCCAACTCCATGTTAGCTACAAAAATCAGTTTCATAAATGATATTGCCAACCTTTGCGAAATTGTTGGAGCAAATGTAAACATGGTTAGAAAAGGCATTGGTTCAGATTCCAGAATTGGTAAAAAGTTTATCTATCCCGGAATTGGTTATGGGGGATCATGTTTCCCGAAAGATGTTAAAGCACTTATCAAAACTGCCGATAAAAATGGATATAGTTTAAGGATATTGAAGTCGGTTGAAGATGTAAACGAAGATCAAAAATCAGTACTCTTCAATAAGTTAACAAAGTACTTCAATGGCAATCTCCAAGGCAAAACTATTGCAATGTGGGGTCTGTCGTTTAAACCACAAACTGATGATATGCGCGAAGCACCTGCACTTGTTCTAATCGAAAAAATACTTGCAGCCGGCGCAAAAGTTAAGGCTTACGATCCCATTGCTATGGAAGAATCGCATCGCAGAATTGGTGACGTGATAGAATATTGTAAAGATCAGTATGAAGCACTAATTGATGCTGATGCAGTGCTTATCGTTACAGAATGGCCTGAATTTAAATTTCCGAACATGAACGTTATTAAGAAACTTCTCAAGAATCCTGTAATATTCGATGGCCGAAATGTTTATGATCCGGAGGAATTAGAAGAAGCTGGATTTGATTATTACTGTATTGGAATTGAGCATAAATAATAAGTAATTACTATTAATTGCCTGTTTGTGTCTGGATTTTTATTATCCAGTCCTGACAGGCATTTTTTTAATATATCGAATTATGAAGAAAAAAATATTGGTAACAGGTGGCGCAGGATTCTTAGGCTCACACCTTTGCGAAAAGCTCCTAAAGTTAGGAAATGAAGTTATTTGCATGGATAACTATTTTACCGGTCAAAAACAAAATGTGGTTCATCTGTTGGATAATCCATATTTCGAACTGGTCAGGCACGATGTTACTATGCCATTTTTTATTGAAGTGGATCAAATTTACAACCTCGCCTGCCCGGCCTCCCCTATCCACTATCAGTACAATCCTATCAAAACAATCAAAACCTCAGTAATGGGGGCTGTAAACATGCTGGGACTAGCCAAGCGTATTGATGCCCGGATATTACAGGCTTCCACTTCCGAAGTATATGGCGATCCTGAGGTGCATCCCCAAAAAGAAGATTACTGGGGGCATGTAAATCCAATTGGTATAAGGGCTTGCTACGATGAAGGTAAACGCTGTGCCGAGGCACTCTTTGTAAACTATCACAGGCAGAATAAAGTAAAAATTAAAATTCAGCGCATTTTTAACACCTATGGCCCCAAAATGCATCCTAATGATGGCAGGGTTGTTTCCAATTTTATTGTTCAGGCAATTAAAGGAGAAGATATTTCTTTGTATGGCGATGGTTTGCAAACCCGGAGTTTTTGTTATGTAGATGACTTGCTCGAAGGAATGGTAAGACTAATGAACTCGCGTGAAGATTTTACAGGACCTGTAAACATTGGAAACCCGAATGAATTTACTATCAAAGAATTAGCAGAATTAATTATTGAATTAACAGGAACTGAATCAAAATTGATATACAAACCATTACCTTCAGACGATCCTATGCAACGACAACCAAATATTTCGCTTGCCAAAAAGGAATTGAATTGGGAACCAAAAATTCAGCTTCGCGAAGGACTGATTCATACCATTAATTATTTTAAAACCATCGACTTGAAAAATATTTAAAATGCTAAACATTTTAATAACAGGAAGCAATGGGCAACTTGGAAATGAAATTAGAAAAATTGCAGGCAATTACAAAAATTTTCACTTCCTCTTTACCGATGTATCCGAACTCGACATAACCGACCTTAATGCCATCCGTGCTTATGTAAAGGCAGAACAGATAGGGTGTATAATAAATGCTGCTGCATACACTGCCGTGGATAAGGCAGAAGAACAGCCCGAAATTGCCAACATGATTAATGGTGTAGCTGTTGGAAACTTAGCCGTTGCTGCAAAAGCCGTTAATGCCTTGCTGGTACATGTTTCTACGGATTACGTGTTTGATGGTACTCATCATCAACCCATTAATGAAACAGCCAAACCCAACCCAATTTCGGCTTATGCAACCTCAAAGCATCTTGGTGAACAAAAGCTCTTGGAATCTAATGGCAAAGGAGTTATTGTTCGTACTTCGTGGCTTTATTCCGAATTTGGTAACAATTTCGTTAAGTCGATGATTAAATATGGTCGGGAGCGAGATGAATTAAGTGTGGTTTTCGACCAGGTAGGAACGCCAACTTACGCCGCTGATCTTGCCAGGTTAATTCTTGATATGGTTCCCGATTGGATCGACCTCAACGAACCGGTAATTTACCATTATTCAAATGATGGGGTAGCAAGCTGGTACGATTTTACAGTTGCAATCCACGAATTTGCCAACATAGATTGTAAGGTTAATGCTATAGAAACCAAAGAGTATCCATTGCCTGCAAAACGACCATTTTACAGCTTAATGGCAAAGGGTAAAATTAAAAAAGCCTACAAAAGGCAAATACCTCACTGGCGCGAAAGTTTAAAAAAATGTGTTGGTATTATTCTAAAAAAAGAGTAATTATATAGCCACGTCTTTCAGGACGGATATTATTTTTAAGCCCCCCTCTTCTCTCCTCTAATCACTATTCGGTTGGCATTAGAGAAGAGGGGGTTAGTATTATGTTGTTGTTATTTTATGAGGGTTTACCGTGTGAAATAGTTTAATAGGTTTGGAATGATAAAAACCAACTTTAATTCAGCGAAAACATCTCTTTTTATTGGGATACTGTTTCTCGCTGCCCTTTTCGTATATACCGAAAAAGTCCTTGATCCGGTATTTGTACCACGCATTATTTTCTTTTCTATTGTACTAATTCCATTTTTAGTGTACCTGATCATTTCGGTAAACAAGCGTAATACAAATACTGCAATTCTTTCTAATGCACTGGTTTGGATTTATCTTGGCTATGCTTTGTTATCAGGAGTTTCAGTAATTGTATCGATAAATCCGGGCGAAGGTATTTGGGAATTCCTCAGGGTTTGCCTTTTTTTAATATTCTTTATTTGTGGAGCATTATTACTTCAGGATGTTGAAGGCCTCAGTAATATTTTACCAAAAATCTTCATTCCTTTTTCTGCAATAATTTTAGGCTTTGGCATTTATCAATTGGTAGATGTATTGCAAAACGGCCCATTAGATCACCAAACATCTTATCTAATAAACTCTGTATTTGCTCATCGGAATTTATTTTCCCAGATGTTATTTTTTACTATTCCTTTTTTAATGATGGGAATTTTTTATCTGAAAAGCTTGTGGAGAATTATGGCAATAATTCTTCTTACCCTGGCACTGATATTAATAACATTAACTCTCGTAAAATCGGTGTGGCTTGCCTTAATTGTTGCTACTGTTTTTTCGTTGGTAATACTGTTATTTTTCAGGAAGTCCATTGAAGTTTCTTTTCCGATTTTCAAAAGAATCCTGGTTTACCTCTTTGCAGCGGTGTTAGTAATTCTTATTTCCGTTGCCGTTTATTCCAGGTTTAGCAGTATTGAAACTTTCGAAAAGCAAACCTATGTCATCAAAAATTACAAATTTGGATCTGCCATCGAGAGGGTTCATTTATGGGAAAAATCTGTGGAGATGTTCAAAGACAATCCTGTAATTGGCATTGGTGCCGGAAACTGGCGAATTTACCTTCCTCATTATGGCACCGGTGGAATGCGTTCTGCCGAAGGAGAAATAATTTATCAAAGGCCACACAATGATTTTTTGTGGGTATTGTCGGAAAAGGGTTTTATAACATTTGTCTTTTACATTCTGCTTTTTATTATTACTGTATTTTATCTCATCCGAATCATACAAAAATCTCCTTCAATTCAGGATAAGTATTTCGCATTCTTTCTTTTGTTTTTTGTAATTGGTTATGGAATTATAGCTTCGCTGAGTTTCCCTGCCGAACGTCCCATGAATTCTTTGGTGTTAAACCTTGTATTTATTCTTACTCTGGTTCAATATCATAAAATCAATACATCGGCCAGCGAAATCAGAACTTCAACCCTGACTATTTCGGGGATTGTTGCGGTGGCATTTTTACTATTAACTATTTATGTGGGCATTAAAAGATTCGGAAGTGAACTACATACAAAAAACGCTTTTACATATCGGGTCGATGGCGAATGGAAAAAAGTAATAGATGAAATAGATCAGGCTGAATCATTTTTCTCAAAACTTGATCCTACTGCAACCCCGCTAAGGTGGTACAGCGGCCTTGCATGGTACAATTTGGGCAACATGCAAAATGCCACTATCGATTTTCAAAAAGCCTTCGATGCCAACCCCTATCACATGCATGTTTTAAATAATCTGGCCACCATTTATGGGAAGCATGGTGATTACAAAACAGCCATAAAATACTATACCGAAGCAGTAAGAATTTCCCCCGATTTTACTGATGCTGCCTTCAACCTGAGTGCTACATATTATAATGTTGGCCAAACCGATTCGGCCTATCGCATTCTTAAAGAAATTAAAAACGGATCAGAAAATCCAAACTATAAGAATATTGTAAGCGCATTAGTTTACGATAAGGTAGAAAACCTGAAAGAATCTGTCGATGACAAGGATTTATTAGTAACCCTTACCCGCATTCGCAATTCAAACGATTGGATGATAAAGGTTCACGAACAGGCATTATTCGATAAAATATCCCTCAAC
>JAOZRY010000229.1:0-4634 GCA_029939965.1 Bacteroidales bacterium
CCCGGAGCAACCTTGTTCAAATAGTTACCGGCATCAGGCGTTGCGGAAAATCAACATTGGCACAAATGGCTTTGCGCAAACTAAAATATGCGTATGTTAACTTTGATGACGAACGGCTTGACGGGCTACAAGCAGAAGACTTGAATTATTTGCTTGAAGCACTTTATTCAGTTTACGGCGAATTCGATCATCTGCTGCTTGATGAAATTCAAAATATTGATGGGTGGCATTTGTTTGTAAACCGATTGTTGCGAAACAAGATCAGGATTATCCTTACAGGTTCAAATTCCAACCTTCTTAGCAGTGAAATGGCATCACATCTTACTGGCAGATATGCAACCATCGAACTGTTGCCCTTCTCCTTTAGCGAGTATCTGGAGGTGAAAAAACTAAAACTGAAAAGCCTCAATACAGCTAAAGGCAAAGGGTTGGCAATGAATTTATTTATGAAATACTTAGTAAATGGAGGCCTGCCCGAAGTGGTGCGGGGCGAAGACCGAAAACCTTATGTTGCCAATTTGTTTGAAGCTATTGTTACGAGGGATATTATTTATCGCTACAAGATCAGGCACGTGCGCACTTTCAGGGAAATCTCCCTGTGGCTCACGGGTAATTTCGGTGCTGAGATAAGCTACAACCGCATAAAAAATATTTTTGGACTGGGAAGTGAAAACACCGCAAAAAACTATGTTTCATTTCTGGAAGAGGCCTGGCTGTTCATTAGCCTTTCAAAATTTTCGTTCAAAAAACAGGAGAGCCTGCGCAACCGCAAGCTCTATCTCGCTGATACTTCTTTTGCCGAACTGGCCGGCGAAAGCGGCTCCCAAAATACAGGCCGTCTGCTCGAAAATGTCGTGATGCTCCAACTATTGCGCAACAGGTTACGCCGTGGATACGAAATATTTTATTATAAATCTAATATCGAAGTCGATTTTTTAATTTACCGCCAACGTTCTGTCCAGGAGTTGATACAAGTTTCTCTTTCCATCGAAAACAAAAAAACACGCAATAGGGAGATCAGGGCATTAATAGCTGCAACCCGGCAATTGAAGGCTGCCAAACTCACTATCATCACAATGAACGAAGAGGAGATAATAGAAACCGAAGGCGTAATCATCAACGTTAAACCGGTGATTAAATGGGTGCTTGAAGATGAGTTTATAAGTTTCTAATTTTTTTTGGCATTGATATTTTTTACTAAAAAAGCCGCTACGCTTATGCGTGGCGGCTTTTCTTTTTAATTATTTTAATCGGAATTAATAATTCACATCATCAAACCTCATAGCTTTAAAATTTCCGCTTATGGAAACATTTGGCTGAGGTTGGCCTGCCATGCTAACTACTGTTGATTCAAAAGTACCTTCAATATATCCGCCCACTTCACCATATTTGGTAATATTAGTTGTAGCTTCTTCAAGAAAATACATAATTGGCATAGATGAGGTATCTGTCAATAGGATAAAAGATGAACCTGAAAAATTATCCAATCCACTTTCTTCTTCCAATCCATAAGAAATATCATGGGTTCCTGTACCTGTCCCAAAATATGAAATCATCATGGAAGCTATGGTTACATTGTCAAAAACACCCGCAGCCACTAAACCAATTTCTGTGTAAACAGAATCGGATTCAAAATTCTTTGTGCCAACTGTCATAGAAGCATCTGTTTCACTATTATTAAAACTTTCATCGGCATACACAAATTCCTGCGTTGTGCCGTCAATTGTCAGGTTAACTTTATTAATTCCTGAATAGGTAACCCCGCCGTTGTCCGGATCTTCATTGTTGTCATCGTCTTTGTTGCAAGCTGCAATAAAAATAAACATTGCTGCTAAAACGGAGAATAAAATCGGTTTTTTCATTTGTAATATATTTAAAATTTGAATAAAAAAAATTCTGTCAAAAAACGCCGCGAAAGTATTGCTCGTCTTTGTACTTTTTGTTGAAGATGTATAAGTGATGGGATATTATTGATAAGTGTAGGCTTTTTCCGTTTTTTCGTTGGTAAAGAGTATTTGGGTTTGTAATGAAAATATGATTAACATAAAGAAGCCACTGTTTTTTTAGCTTTCAAAAACCATTCAACCTGACATTTTTGTTAAAGCTCACTAAATAATTTCAGAAGATGCTCTTTTTTTCTTACCGACACAGGAATTTCTGATTGATCGGACATATAAATTAATCCACCCCCACCTTTATGAAAACGTTCGATAAAACTACAATTAATGAGATGTGAATGATGTGCCCTGAAAAAACCATAACCGGAAAGTAAACCTTCGTATTCTTTGAGGTTTTTTGAAACCAAAAGCTTTTTCCCGTCTTTAAAAAAAAAGGAAGTGTAACTTCCTTCTGATTCACATCTGATAATTTCGTTAACCTTTACAAGATGGATATCATCAGATGTTTTTAGTGCAATTTTTTTGAGGTCGTTGGTTTTGTCGGAAGCTCCTGATGAGAAGGTGTTGAGATGAACTTTATTGTTTTCCTTTTTAAAGATGGCATTAACTTTTCTAAAAGCAACAATTAATTCCAATTTATCAATGGGTTTAAGGATATAGTCGATGGCACTGAACTTTATGGCTTTAAGGGCATGTTCTTCGAGAGTAGTAATGAACACAAGTTTAAAATCAACATTTTCTACTTTTTTTAAAATATCAAATCCGGTTCCATCCGGTAAATTAACATCAAGCGTTACCATATCAGGTTTTTGCTTGTTAATTAATTCAACTCCTGTTTTAACGTCATTGGCAATGCCAACAACTGAAAAACCCCAGCAATAATTCTTAATGATTTTGGCAATGGCTTCAGCTTCCTCTTTTTCGTCCTCAATTATTATTGTCCTTATCATCATGCGGAAAGTAACGGAATCCGAATGTAATAATTGTTTCATTTCCGTGTGGAATTTTCCGCCTCAAATCTATTATTGTGTTTTATTTTAATTTGAAAAATTACAGTGTATCCACTCACCAACTTATACGGGCAATTAATCTTACCTGTCTCGTTAACTGCAAATTTGTGTACATTTGCATTGCTCTTAAAATAATACATGAACATTCCCAAAAAAGTATGATATGCCTCTTCATATCAACATAGAAGATTTACTTTCTGCCCGAACAGTCGAATCAGAGCGAATTGAATTTAAAGAGGGCTGGAATCCGGACGCAATCTACCGCAGTATCTGTGCTTTTGCCAATGATTTTGAAAATACAGGTGGTGGCTACATATTAATTGGTGTGGCAGAAAATGTGGCGACAAAAGCTGCTGTTCGCCCGGTAAAGGGCTTGACAACTAAAGCGATAGGTGAAATACAAAACCTGGAAATTTTTTATACGAAGATACGCAAGTTCCATTGAAGCCAGAGGAAGCGACAGAGAAGAGTTAATCGCTCTATCCAATAATGTGCCATTCGATGACCGGGCAAATACCCAGGTCTCAATCAGTAACCTTTCGATGGTTTTGGTGCAAGACCATCTTCGCAAAATTGAAAGTAAACTGGTTAATGATATTGGTAATGTACCCAATGTTGAAGTTTTACAACAAATGGCTTTGCTTTCAGGTTCTATAGAAAAACTTTTTCCCCGTAATGTGGGCTTAATGATGTTCTCAGAAGACCCATCAAAATTTTTCCCATATACACAAGTTGATATTGTTTACTTTCCAAATGGAGAAGCAAGTCCATTTACTGAATATCCTAAAATTATTGGCACGGTACCTCAACAAATAAAAAGTACGCTCGACTTTCTTAGCACCAACTTTTTGAAGGAGAAAATTATAAAACAAACAAACAAAGCCGAAAGCATCCGCATTTGGAACTACCCATTGCAGGCTATTGAAGAAACCATCGTCAATGCTTTTTATCATAGAGACTACCAGACAAGAGAGCCTATCGAAATAAGGATTTATCACAACTCAATGGTATTCATAAACTATGGTGGCCCCGACCGTTCCATTAAAATGCAGGATTTTAACATGGGGCGCGTACGACCCAGACGGTATCGAAACCGAAGATTGGGTGATTTCTTGAAAGAACTGGAACTTACCGAAGGCCGGGCAACAGGGATACCAACTATTTTTAAGACATTAAAAGACAATGGTTCCCCAAAACCCTATTTCAATACGGACGATGACCGTACTTTTTTTGAGGTAGAACTTTTTGTGCATCCAAGTTTCATACAACAACCTCCCATTAAAAATAATGTTCAAACTTTAGAAAAAACTTTGGTGGCAATAAATAGAGCTTTTGATATTATTCTTGAACAAGCAGGTGACGATGTTAATACTGAACTAAATGCCATAGCTGGTGCCATAGCTGAAAACACGCAAATAGCTGACAATGTGATTATTGATATTATGGATGGAATAGTTGATGCCGTAGCTAATGCTATAGCTGATGCCATAGCAGATACCATCACTAAAGATGAGATAAAACTATTGGCAATTGCACTGCAACCGTTAAACAGAGAAATGCTGTTAGCGGGCATTAAGTTAACAAACCATCGAAAAAACTATGAAGAATACGCTAAGCCATTGATTGACCTCAACTGGCTCTCAATGACCATTCCCCGGAAACCTACCAGCCCCAAACAACAATATATCACCACCATAAAAGGCCGGTTGGCAATTAGATTTTTAAA
>JAOZRY010000229.1:4734-5845 GCA_029939965.1 Bacteroidales bacterium
TGTTTTACTTCATTGCCAAAGGCATTGTAGATTTTGAAGTGATCATTTCTCACCTCACTTTTTCATCTCAAATTTCATAAGTATTCCGTTGCCTCCATCACCTTCGCTCGAAATGTATAGTGTTCCGTCAGGAGCAAAAGTCATTCCTTCAGGTTGTACAAATAGCCATTTATCTAATGGTTCAATCCATATCAGATCCCCGTTTCTGTTTATCACAATAATTACCTTTCCAACGGATGCCAGCATATAAATTTCATCCCTTATTGGATGAATGGCCAATGCAGAAGGTTGAAAACGTATATCGCCTGATTCCTCAAAAACTCCGGCTATTTGGTGCGAAATCCGTTCGTACAACGATGCGGCCTCCATATCTTTAATTAGCTTGAGGTTGATAAGGTATTGGGGTTTCTTTAATACCTTTTCTTTTTCCATATCAAAAGCATAGATGGCTTTGTAGCCCTCAAAATCCTGATCATCGCTAACTTCCGGGTTTCCTTTTAATGCAATTAGCAGCCGGTTTTCAACGGGATCGTAGCAAAGCCCTTCGCAATTGTTTTTTTTCGACAGCCTTGTTTTTATCTCTTTGGTCTTAATATATTCTTCGTCTTCAAAATATTCCAGTTTATAAATAGTGCCATTACTCCTCAACACATAAACAACATCATTTACCTTTACCATATCTTCGTAGTCGGCATCCTTTGCAAAATCAACCCTCTTTATCAGGCGGTTTTCAGCCATATTATAAAAAAACAAATCACCTTCCTCGTCCTGAATGCAAATCATAATTTCATTATTTAGCAAATCATGGCCGGATATTTCTTCCAAAATACCTGGTAAAATGTGTTTCTCATTAGGCTGACTCAGGTTATACGGAAAAACCATTTGGCTGTTATTTTTTTGCGCATAAACAATATTAACCAAATAAAACATTGAAACGATGATTAATACCAGACTTATATATTGAGCATTAAACATAGATGAACAATTTTTTATATGGCTGGATTTATCTTCTAATATCCCGGTTGAATTTATCATAGTTTTCAAACTAATATTTTACTGTAAATATTTTTGCAAAGCACAAATATCATATTTTTTGATTTTATTCTTTACT
>JAOZRY010000230.1 GCA_029939965.1 Bacteroidales bacterium
TCGTCTTTTTTAATAATAATATCCCAATTGCCCGGATTTATACAATTCCCTGCCGATCGGCGCAATGTGCCATTTGATGGCTTATAGGTTGTTGAATACATGAGGCAGGTATCAACATCATCCATAAAACACTGAAATCCATCAGAGCTTGTTATTGGCGATGACCAAATACCATTTTTCAAATAATTAATTCCACAGTCCTGATAACCTACCATAATTTGATAAGGATCCAGGTTTGAACTTGCAAAGTTATATATGGTAGAAATCCCAAGGCCGTTATTCAACTCGAAGGTAGGATGATTGTTGGAATTTACGATATTAATCTCTTCAAAAATATTATCGCCTGCGGCATTGCCTTTGCGATGAAAATATTCAGTATCCGACATATTTCTTTTGTACAACCCACCATCAGTACCGGCATAAAGCACATTGGGTTCGTAAGGCGAAAAAACCAACTCATGATAATCGACATGAGAATCGAAGTACTGGCGGCTCCACGGTTGCTCAGGAGCCTCGGTGTTGAACCTGTACAGCCTTACACCACCCGAATACAAATACTTCGAATCTTCATAAGAAACTGCCATCTCGGTTCTACCTCCCGTAATGCCCGGGCCAGCCCTGCTACCCATTAATCCGGTAATTGGAATGTTGCTCCACTCATCGTTGATAATATCGTAACTAAACACATGGTAAAATGCCTGTGCTTGCCAGTTATAGGGTGGCGGGCCATCTCTGTTCACACAATTAATGTACAAAAAATCGCCGTGTGGCGAAAGAGTCATATTTAAACTTTGCACATACTCTTCGCCATCAAAAGCATTGGGAAAAGGAGTGTTGGCAAAATCCAATCCGTTTTGGGCTGTAGCTATTCGATTCCAGGTATTGAGGCTTCCGTTTTGATTTGATGAAATAATATCGATGCCAACAGCATATAAAATATGAGGGTAATTTGGATGAAAGTCCATGTTTCGGATATACTCGATATGGCCGGGTGCTGACGGATATACTTTAGTCCACTCGGGGTTTTGCGCATTGCGATTTGTAGTTTTAAAAATCCCGATGGAGGTACCGGCAAAAGCAACATCAGTATTTGTGGGATGTAACAATACTTTTCCGATGGTAAAATGCACCTCGAAATCGTTTAGCCCAACGGGTTTCCAAGTCTGGCCACCATTTGCCGATCGGTAAATTCCACACGAATATACCCATTGGCTATCCACATCGCCGGTACCAATAAAAATATTCCCGGTATTTACAGGATCAATAGCAATTGAGGAAATTCCAATAGAAGGTAATTGCTGATCGGTATTCAGGTTTTGCCAATTTTCGCCCCGATCGTAGCTTGCCCACACACCACCCAGCGGGCAACCAACATAAATGGTGTTACTATCGGTGGGATGAAATGCAATAGCATCGATCCTGCCAACTCCGCCAATACCATTTTCCGCAGGTCCCAGCTCTTCCCAATCAGAACTCACAACCCTACTCTCATTGTGTGATTTATCAAAACTCCTTACATATTTATTATGATAATAAATGGCGGTATCAAAATTATAATGCGGCATTAACCGGGGACCCCAAAAATTTTCCCAACGTTTAAATTGCATAAAGTAACCTCCTTCGGAAGTATCCATACCTGAACCCGAAAAATTTTTATAGAACTCCCGTTGTATTTCCTTAAAATCGGATATCCCATTACTCCCTGTTTGCCCACGTGCAACATTACCAATTAGAATAAGAATAATAAAGCAAAGTGATACTTTCTTCAAATTTAGCAGCATGTTTTATTTTGTTTTAAACGTATTGCGGTATGAAATGTTGGGGATTTCGGAACTACGAATCTATCAACTGATATGAACTTTGATAGCGAGCAAAGTGTTTGGCGTACCACTCGTGCAGAACGAAGATGTTTCTTAACAGCCTGTCCCGATCATTTTTCGGGAAAGTTAGCATGCAAAAGAATGAGCCTGAATGTATTACTTATATTTGAACAGTTCCTAAAATGATAAAATACTCATTTTCCAAAAACATATACCGAAATTAAGTGCTTACTCAAAAATAGCCTACATCTTTAACTTGCAGTTTCTTTTACAAAATCCGTGATCAATTAAAACCCGTTCAATTCCATAGTTACAGTTGGAATTAATAATAAAAATCCCAGAAGGATTAGAACGATCATAAAAGGGGTGATCCATTTTACCCATTTGTCGTAGGGTATTTTTGCCACACCCAGCACACCAATCAACACACCCGATGTAGGTGTAATCATATTGGTAAAACCATCTCCAAACTGGAAAGCCACTACCGTAGCTTGCCGCGAAACCCCGATCAAATCGGAAAACTGCGACATAATAGGCATGGTTAAAGCTGCCTTTGCCGAACCGGAAGGTATTACAACATTGATGATGGTTTGAAAAACGTACATCATCCCAACAGAAGCAACCTTACCCATATCTCCCATCGATTCGGAAACATAATAAAGAAGCGTGTCGATAATATGTCCATTTTCTAAAATAATAATAATACCACCAGCCAGGCCAACCACCATGGCTGCCGACAAAATATCTTTTACACCTTCCAAAAACAGGTTGGTGATCTTGTTGGCCGAATTATTCATTGCTACTCCCGAAGCTATACCCATTACAAAAAACAGTGTGGCAATTTCCATTACATACCAGCCATAGCCCATCACACCAACAATTAAGTACAGGATGGTGAACATTAAAAGATTTAAAACAAAAAAGTGTGCAGATTTACGCAATGACAACACACCCGTAATTACAAAAACTGCGGTTAATATTGGAATTACAGGAAAAGTTGCCGATGAATTTCCAACTGAGAGGGTGGTTTGGGGCATTATTACCGAATAGATGATCATTACCACAAGTATAAAAAAGAATGTAAACCAAGCGGATTTTGGTGTGTGGTATTTGATGTTTTCGATATCCTCAGTGCTTCCCTTTTTTCGCCAGTATTCATCATCGTCATAAACAATAGATGATTTGGGATTCTTTTTAATTTTGGCAGCATAGCGCAAAATCCAGGCTATTCCAACAAAATTGATTACAGTCCAAGCAAAGAAACGATATTCGATTCCTGAGAAAAGCGGCAGATCAGACAAACCTTGTGCAATGCCAATGGTAAAAGGATTGAGTAGTGCGCCTGCGAAACCAAGTCCGGCAGCCACAAAACACATCGACACACCCACTATAGAATCGTACCCCATGGTAATAGCAAGCGGTACAAATATGATGATGAAGGCGATGGTTTCTTCACTCATCCCAAAAATGGCTCCAAAGGCACTAAACATCAGCATAATTAGTGTGATAATCATATTGTCAACGCCGATGGTTTTCATCACTTTGTTATGCTCCAGTTTTTTGGTAAACTTGAGAAAGGAGTAAATCCCCACATCAATTGCACGGCTGCTGTTCATTATCCAAAAAGCACCGCCAATCAACAAAATAAAAACGATGATATCTGCCTTATCCACAAAACCATCAAAAAGTGCTGAGAAAATTTCCCAGGTTTGAGGTGTATTTTCAGTATATTCAAACGATTCGCTTTTAATTACTTCGCGCTCCGTTTCTCCCACTACCACGGTAATTCGCTCAAATTCACCTCCCGGGACAAACCAGGTAAGGATAGCAGCAAAAACAATAATACCGAAAACAATGACATAGGTGTGTGGAATTTGTCTCTTCTTCATACTATAAATTTTTATTTATCAAACTAAATTAATTACAAAAAAACAGATTTTTTCATCTCCATTACAATTTTAAATCTATTTCCCGTAACAAAAATTGAGTTGGGTTTGCAAATATACTACAACACATTTTGAAACATAAAGCAAAGATATTTAACCTCATCAAAATCATAATTAATCAGAACTTAACATGAAATTATTGATGCTTGTAATCCTATTTATTCTTTCATTTCCTGATTTTTCTTTTCAGCAAACCAAGAATATATTTATCATCATCGTCGAGCTGAAGAGCCAAAGTTACAAGCATAAAAATGCTAATGAAAACAAACCCACCCACAATCATTTCAATAATAGGGTTTAAGTTGATGTTCCGGCTCAAAAAATATACTGTAAAAAATGCTGCAATACCTGCAATCAGAGGCTTTATTACACTTAGTTTAAAAGGATGAATTTTTTCGAAATTGTAAAGTTCGATAATACGTACGGAATTAATTATGATTATTGTACCGGTATAAGCTATGGCCGTACCTATGCTTCCATAAACAGGCGTAAGCCACCAGGTAAAACCAACAATCATTGTTAATTGTAGCACCGAATTTATGAGAGTAACTTTTGAGCGTCCGCTCATAAGAATAATAGAACTTGCCAATCCCATTGAAGCATTTACCATTTCACCGGTCATTAAAAGTATTAAGACAAATACTCCGGATGTAAATTCATCTCCAAAAATTCGCAGGATAGTTTCGTTAAACAACAGAATCAGGGAAAATATAATCAAGCTAAAAGTAAAAATCCATTTGGTTACGGTTTTAAATAACGCGGCTATAGTTTCTTTATCCCTTTTGGCAAACAACTCCGAAATTGTAGGCATAAATATCAACTTAAATGCCGATATCGAAAAAACCACCAAAGCTCCAACCTTGTAGCTTATGTTGTAAATCCCAATTTCGGTATTGTTCAAAAAAAAACCCATGATTATAATCGGACTCAGCCCAAATGCAGTAGAAGCAATGGTGGATGCATAAACCGGAATATTGAAATTCCACAGTTTCTTCAATTCAACTGTTTTAGAAACACGCTGCACTTTTTTTAAAAATGTTTTGCGCAAAACAATCCATGCCACCATAGTGGCAATAATCACAATTGAGATGTGGGCTACTATTAGCCCATTAAGTGCAAATCCAAAAAGAAAAGCTGATGAAACAAGCACAAAAAACAATAAAGGAATGAGAATGTTAGCAAATAATACCTGATATTTAACCTGTTTTAGGCCAACAAATGTGCTCAAAACGGATCTTAATATTGCAGCAAATGGAATCAATATTAAAAATACACGAAGATAAAAAGTGAGTTCAGGTCTGCCAAAAAATTCCTCCGAAATATAGTTGCTCAACAAAAAAGTTATCACTACAAAAATAACCGAAGAAATCAGGACAGTTTTTAAAACATAAATTACTGTGCCCTTCATTAACGATTGATTGTTAAAACCTATGTACATCGATAAAAAACGAACAACGGAAGAGTTAAGTCCCAACATAGCAATAACAATAATGAATTCAACAATGCGGGTTGCCAATACATACAAACCATATTGATCGGCACCAAGTGATCGTGTAATAACTGCATTATTCACAAACGACATCAGATTAAATACAATAAGCCCCACCGCTGTAATTCCGGCATTTTTTGTAATGCTCTTCAATTCATTTTGATATGTTGTTTCTTTTGCCAACTAAATCAGTTCTTTTTGTTGTGCTAATTGTATATTATTGCCGTTAATAATCACTTGCTAACAATAGGCTAAATTTTAATGCTTGCAAAAGTATGAAAAGCATGTTCTCGACAATCGAAAAAAAAAGTTCAAAAAAAAGTTGTGGGATAAAATAAAAGTGTATTTTTGCATCCGCTTTTGAGAGTTCTTTACAAAATGGTCCGGTAGTTCAGTTGGTTAGAATGCCTGCCTGTCACGCAGGAGGTCGCGAGTTCGAGTCTCGTCCGGACCGCCAACTACAGATTTGAACCCATTGTTAAACATTGTTTAGCAATGGGTTTTTTGTTTTTGGGATTGTGATAAAATAAATTGACAGTTTTAAACGAAGTTGCTTTGTTTTTTTAACGACTTGAAAAAATTAAGAATA
>JAOZRY010000231.1 GCA_029939965.1 Bacteroidales bacterium
GGCGGATTTGGGCGGATTGGAAGGTGGAAGATGGAACGCGGATTAAGCGGATTGGGCGGATTGGGCGGATTGGGGCGGATGGAAGATGGAGCGTGGATTTTGAGTAATAAAAAACATTTGAGGGCATGAATTCAAAAATAAAATATCAAATCGAATTTCATCCTCCAAGCCCTAATTTTCTGATTTCTAAATTCTACCATCTTAATTCTAACATCCAAATTCTACAATCTAACATCTAATTTCTAAATTCTAACATCTAAATTCTAAACTCTAACATCTAACATCTAACCTCTAAATTCTAACATCTAACTTCAAATAATCAGCAAAATGAACATCAAACAAAACATCAGCAACATATCAAGCTACAATACTGATCTTTTCCAAAAGGATTTTCTGCTAACCTGGGAAAAAAACGAAGACGACCTGAAAGCCATCCTCGACATTGCCAACACGCTCAAAATGATGCGCGATCAGAATATATCGCCACGGGTTTTTGATTCAGGACTGGCCGTGTCTATTTTCAGGGATAACTCAACGCGTACCCGTTTTTCGTATGCTTCGGCGGCCAACTTATTAGGTGTGGCAGTTCAGGATATGGACGAAACAAAATCGCAAATTGCACATGGAGAAACCGTGCGTGAAACTGCAAACATGATCTCCTTTCTTTCGGATTTTATTGGAATCCGCGACGACATGTATCTCGGCGAAGGCAATAAATACATGCGCGAGGTAGGCGATGCTTTGGACGAAGGTTACCAAAAAAAGGTTCTTCCTCACCGGCCCGGAATCATCAACCTGCAATGCGATATGGATCACCCCACACAGTCGATGGCCGACTTGTTGCACCTCAAAAATTATTTTGGCTCTCTTGACCAATTGCGTGGCAAAAAAATAGTGATGAGTTGGGCCTATTCACCCAGCTACGGAAAACCACTTTCGGTACCACAAGGAATTATTGCTTTAATGACACGGTTCGGAATGCAGGTTGAACTTGCTCATCCTGAGGGGTACGAACTCATTCCCGAAATTGTGGAACTGGCCAACAAAAATGCATTTGCAAGTGGTGGGTCTTTCCATGTTGGTAATTCGATGGAAGAAGCTGTAAAGGATGCAGATATTGTTTACCCAAAAAGCTGGGCTCCATTTCATATTATGCAGCAACGAACCGAACTTCTAAAAAACAAAGATGCCAAAGGCCTGACTAACCTGGAGCAAAGCTGCCTTGCCAACAATGCAAAATTTAAAAACTGGGAGTACAACGAAGCAAAAATGAAGCTTACCAAAAATCAAAATGCCTTGTACATGCATTGCCTTCCTGCTGATATTTCGGGCGTATCGTGTGTTAATGGTGAAGTACAAGCTAAGACTTTTGAGAAATACAGGATCGAAACCTACATTGAGGCAGGTTACAAACCATACATTATCGCGGCGATGATGCTTGCCAACAAATTTGAAAATCCAGGACTTATTCTTGATACAATATTGCAAAGAGGTAAAGAAAGAGTAATGATGTAGAGGGGAGAGAGTAGATGATAGAGGTTAGAATTTAGATGATAGAGGTTAGAATTTAGATGATAGAGGTTAGAAAGTGGATGATTAGTTTTGTCTCGTTGTTGGTTGGCTTTAAAATGGAGCATAGCGGAACGGAGACATAAGAGTACTCGAAGCTTCATAACATCGATACTCATTAACATCATAAATCATCAAGATTATAGTTTCAATAATTAATTTTATTACTATCAAATAACAAGAACAATAATGCAAGTCTGGAAAAAAATTAACAATTTTAGTAATAGTTTATTCGGGATTATTGGCCGGAATCAATTGCTATTCCTTATCATCATCATTTTCGCAAATCTTTATCTGAAGACATTGTTTATTTCCGAACCCTCGATATGGCTCGATGAAGCGTCGCAGGTTTTTAAAAGTAAAATGTCGTTGCAGGGGATTATAGATTATTCAATAAACACACCCAACGGAATAATTTACACTTTACTATTAAAAGTATGGATGAAATTGTTTGGCATGACAGAATTTAGCATAAGGTATTTATCGCTGATCATACACCTTTGTTCTGTTGTTCTCCTTTTCTTTTTTAGCAAAAGATTTTTTAATCTTCAAACTACCATTATTTCACTCACTCTTTTCACGCTATCCAACATAAATATATATTATGCTCAGGAAGCCGGAACCAGTACTTTAGTGGTTTTTTTGGCCATTGCATCATTCTACAGCTATTTCCTGCTTATCGAAAAAGCTACCATAAACAGACTTTTGTCGTATTTTATGATCAATATTCTTTTGTTGCTTTCTAACCTTACTCCGATATTAATAATTCCTATACAGTTTTTCGTACTACTGTTTTATTATAAATACAACACAAAAGGAGCTTTGTATATCGTTGGCGGCCAACTGGCTATTGTGTCGGCACTGGCAATCTGGTTTTTCAATAGCCCATGGTTTGGCGAAATTGAAACTGTATGGTTTACAAAACCTACTCTCCAAAATGTAGAATGGATTTACTCCTATCTTATGAACAGCAAATCCAATCTTATCATTCTATATTTACTTTTTCTCATTTCGGCTATTACTATCGCTTCAAATATAAAATCGGGTGCTTGCAACTGGCTAAAACTTCTCACTATTTTCCTATGGAGTCTCTTGCCGGTAGCAGTACTTTTTGTAGCATCAATAAGCAATAACCCTCATTGTATTACGCAATCCATTATTTTTATTACTCCAGCTTTTTACCTGCTAATTGGGTATCTGATTAGTTTAATCAGGTTTTCTAATCTTATAAAACTCATTTTGTTTTTGTTGATGGTAGTTATTATGTCGTTTTCGCTCGAATTGAACAAACCAAAGGGCGAAGACTGGAAAGGAGCCATGGCTCAATACAATGTTCTCAGAGACCACCGAACAGCCACAATCTTATGTCCTGTTTCCCAATCACCATCATTTTTGTACTATTATAACCCCGATGAATTGAGCCAATCCGAAATGGAACAAAAATCGTTTTTAACAGCACGAAACATTTTTGGCATTAACAATACCGAACAAGTAAAACGCATGAGCTTTAAGCGATTTACCAAAATCATATTAATATATTCGCATGAACAATCAATAGATCCAAATCAGGAAATATTAGGATATTTATCATCGCGGTTAAGGTTGATAAATGAATATAGATTTTATAATGTAAGCATATATTTGTTCGATGCCGCTGCCAATCCACTCGAAATGGATGATTTGGTAATTGATTATGAATCAGATACTATACAGAAAGAGATTATAGAATGCGATTATGCACACTCGGGGCAAAAGGTAACATATATTTCTGATAAAATAGAATATAGCAGCACTTACGAAGAAAACCTTTCGGGACTTGCAGACGAAGGATATTCAAAAATAAGCATTTCCGGTTGGGTATATTTTACTGATGAGCAAACAAATGCCAGATTTGTTGTTACGATAGCTGATGCTGATAAAACCTATTTCTGGGAAGATATGGATATAGTTAAAAGTGGCAAAACCAATAATTGGAATAAAGTTGAAATTAGCACAGAAATCCCACCCAATAATAATGTTGATGTTATTTTGAAAGTTTATATTTGGAATCATGGTGATACCGAGGTGCTTTTTGATGACCTGACATTTAGTTATCAAAAACAATTGCCCGATAAAATACTACAATAATATGAATAAAGTATTTGGATATTAATATCATAAACATGAATATACGGTAAAGACGAACTACAATACTTGCCGGTAACAAATATTAAAATTACAAACACATGAAATACAATATCTTATTAGTTATATCCATATTTGTCCTTTTAGCAGGATGTGGCAATTCCAATATTCCTGAAATTAAGCAGTTTGAAATACTTACGAATGTAGATCACAATCAGGGCGATACAATAATGATGACAATGGATTTGACTGATGCAATTATTGATGGCATAATGATACCAAGCCTCACACAAACCAAAAACGGATATTTTAACTTTTCGTTTAATATAAAAAAGTGCGGGCAACCGATGTATTATAAAATCTATTATCAAAATGAATCGTATAAGTATGAGGAATGGGAAAGCAACAAGGATGGTGAAAACTTTTACGGTAGCTGGGCTAATGTTAATAAAACTTTTAAATCTATCAACATATCAGCTCTATGCGATTACGTTACCATTACTGACTCGTTTAGGATAGTTGGAAACCCACGATCGGAGAGCATTTATAACGGTATATCAACGGATAAACATGAAGTGCATGAAGATGATATCATGAAACGGGTTGAAAGCATGAAAGAGAACACTGCCTGGTATAAGAGCATAGCGAAAAAGGCGAAAGAAGAAAAACGCGATATTGAGTTGCAACTCTACCTTGATGCATTGTGGGTAATAAATTATAACCGACAAAAAGGGGATGTTAATAATCGCTGGAAACGTAATCCGCGTACCGGCATTTACAAATTTTTGCTTGTAGTGGCAACAGAAGAAGCCCTAAAAAAAATCCCTTACGAAGTAAAAAATATAAGCAAAACCGATACTTCTGATAAGTTCGTAAATCCGATAGGGTATTTTCTTCATGGACTTGATTCAACACTTCAGCAGCAGGGAGTTGCTGTTACTTTGGCCAACACCTGGCTTAAGCTCGATGCAAAACTAAGCCCGGGTGCAGGTATTTACGTTGACCTGATTAAAGCCAGCAACCCAAATCTTGATAAATCGTACTACAATGATCAATGCAACGAGAGCTGGGAAATCTATAAGAAGGCACATTTTGCTCAATACTTCCACGTTATTAACAAGGATTACGTAATGAAAAATATACCCGTAATTGCCGATGTAATTAATGATTCGTATTCAAAAGAAACCTATTTGGCAAATAAGAAAAAATATACCGAAAAAGACTTAATTACCGACTACCCAACAAATAGCGATTGTCCGTGTAAAACTGTAATCTCCGATAGCCAAACTAATACAATCGAATTGCGAAACCCCGGAAATAATAACATTAAAACAGCTACCAAACAACATGTGGGGATTATTGGGCGCATTGGCTTTACTTATGGAAAACACACTGCCCGCATCGACTTCCCAAAACAGCTCAACAATACCAATGTCTGGAATGGAATAACAAATGCCTTCTGGATGATATACCAGGATGAATCGAGCTGGAATCAACGCCATATTTGCCATGATGAAGGATATATTCCTAAAGACAAAACAGAGAAAGATAGTACAAGAGTGCCGGTGTTGAATTATTCGGAAATTGATTTTGAAATTGTTAAAGCTTCCAAATATTGGACCTATTCATCATACCCCAAAGACCGACCCTACCCCCGGGAAGATGCCTCATTAAATAATCAAATTATTGTGGCATGTACCAATTGGGATTTAGCCTGCCGCAACCCCAAACAATATTCCTGGGGAGTTTTTGATGTTCCATATCAGGACACCAACTATGTGTTTCATCGCTGGGATCAGTATTATAAGGCAGTTTCTACCAAGGTTCCTGTACCAGAAGATATGATTACAAAATACGATTACTACTATTACCAAATCGATTGGCAGCCCGACAGGATTACCTGGAGAATTGGCCCGGAAAAAGATCAGTTAGAAACTATTGCCAGTATTGATAATAATTACACATCCATTGCAAATAACCAAATGGTAGTAGTAGTAACGCAAGAATATCATTATGCCGACTGGTGGCCAACAACACCTTTCGAGCAGGATTATATTCCGTATCCTAAAAATGATATTGTTGGAAAGGTATCAGAAATAACCATCGAATAACGGGCACTTTTTATCAACTGGTTAATACTATTTTTTT
>JAOZRY010000906.1 GCA_029939965.1 Bacteroidales bacterium
AGGCGTCGCCGACAGATTTACAGTCTGTTCCCTTTGACCACTCGGGAACCCCACCTTATTCACATTTTGTTCGCCTTGCTTGAAGCCAGAGACAGGAGTTGAACCCGCGACATCCTCATTACAAGTGAGGCGCTCTACCAACTGAGCTACTCTGGCAAAAAGGTTCAGTTAAACGTCAGGGTGATAACATCTGCCCCAAACAACTCTGTAACAACCACTATGCAACAGGCTAACAACGATAATCAGCCACTCTACCAGCTTATATACATTAGTGCAGGCGGCAAAAGAAACAAGAATCTATATACTTTCATTTCAGATAAATCAACCTGACATAGCTCTGATTAAAGTTGAAATAAACGAATTATACTAATTTATTTTCATTTTTAGCCTAAAATCATCATTTATTAACCTATTTTGGCCTATTTCATCCGATTTTAATAATTTTATGAAATATCGGAACCATTATCTTTTCTGCCGCCATCATATTTTAACAAAACGATTCAGTTTTTTAGCGTTGTGGGCGATGGCTCACAATTAACTGTGTCATTCTGCAGCAAGCCAAATTGAAGCAACTTTACATTTTTTCCTAAAATTGGCAGTCTCCTTAAAAGTTAGAATCCATCAACATATACACAATATATTGAGAGTTGGTCAAATCTAAAACACAACATACAGTGCGCCGCGAAATGTATAGTTAATCCTGAAAAATAGAATGCCAACTCAATTTTTCCAAATTGCCTAAACAGATATTTGCTATGCAGTCAATTATTTAGCTTTTAAGAGGCTAAAGTAGAAATAAGCAAGGTTTTTTCTTGACTCAGGACCGAAAATAGAATTAATACCACTAAAGTGGATAAAAGTGGATAAAAGTGGGAAAATGATGTTTCGAGGGAGTTCATTTCAAACCATAGATATTAAAGGACGATTGAAAATACCCACGCGTTTTCTAGGAACTATTAAGAAATCTGGGAGCAACACCATAATTGTTTCCAGGATGGATGAATGCCTGGTCGCATATACCCAGGCCGAATGGTTCAAAATAGAAACCAAAATTCTGACCCTTTCCGAAAAAAGTGCCAGTCTCAGGAGATTTCGGAGAATCTTTATTGGTGGTGCCTTTGAATGTAATTTTGACAAACAGAGCCGAATCCTGATTCCACCAATGCTGAGACAATATGCGCAGTTTAAAAAGGATATTGTCTTGGTGGGTGTGTTAAACCATTTCGAGATATGGTCTCGCAACCGATGGGAAGATGAAAATAGTCGATTAGAAAAAGACATGTTAAAAGAGGAGGTTCGCAACGAAATAGCTTCGCTGGGGCTTTGATACTTGGATTGTATTGCAGATAAGTAAAGAGTTTTGAGGGAAAATTAGGCTACCAACATAAGCTGGGACACTATGTAGTCGTAGATTGGGTTGAGGAACAAAACCTGACATCAGCCTGAATTAGTCAGGTTTCGTTCCTCAATCCAACCTACGTCTGTCCCGCCTTATGTGGGTAGCCATAAATTATATTGCTTGACTGCCTTATGATAACCCTAAAATTTAGTACAAGTGATTTTCAGTTTCGTTGTATCTTCAAAGCGATATAAATTAATTCCATG
>JAOZRY010000907.1 GCA_029939965.1 Bacteroidales bacterium
TCCCTCGGTCGGTTACGTTGGATTAAGGAGCGTAATTTTTCGGCCATAATTTCAACCATTGGATAGGCCGGAATGGTTTTGTTTATAAAAGCCGAATCGGAATAAGGGTGAATTATTTTACGGTAAACGGGATTGTTAAACATATTTTCCGAAAAACTGATATCCAATTTTATATATGTTTGCCATCTGTTTGCAGGAGGGATTAGAGTATTGGGTTTATGGTCGGCACCCCAAAATTTAATTTTCACCTCATAGCCTTGTTGAATATCATTATGTATTTGGTTTTTTATTTCTGAAACAAAAAACTTGATATTGCTAACATCTTCCGCTACCCCGGCGACTTTGTTTATCATATCAACATCCACAGTAAAATCCTTATCCAAAAGGGTGAAATCCAAATCCTCCGAAAACCGGTAATCTTCGAAATAGCATTTTTTAAGGCATGTGCCACCTTTAAACACAAAACAGCTTTTGATATCTTCAAAAGAATAAAAGGCATTGAGGAGGTGGCCCAAAACCCAATCTTTGTCGATGGTGGCAGGTGTTACAAAATGCTTTTTAGAACGCTGCACTATTTCTCTTTGACTTACCATTGTGTGCTTGAATTTGCTATTTCTAATATTTCATCTTCAGGAATATTCAAATTTATTTTCCAGCGGGCATTAACTTCATCAGATTTTGGTATCCCATTTTCAAATAATAAATAATTTTTACCTACAACCGATTGCGAATATTTAATAAAATCATCCATGTTAGGTTTTTCCAACAACTCGGTAAGATATCCCAAGCGCCGTGATACTGATTTGTTATTTACTTTTTTACAGTACTTTATCAGCTTGGTTTGATATAATTTTGCATTATTGAAAGCCTTAATAATTTCAGGGAACCCACCGGAATAGATTGGCAAATCAAAACTATCAATAATGGTTTTTTCAATATCGGTTATTCTCCAAATATGATTGCCATGCCCATTACTTTTACACCCAAATTGTTTGTTTTCTTTTACTTTAACAAATTTTATTCTTGTACCGCTATTTGGCAATTTTAATTCACCTACACGCTTTGTGTTTTGAAGAAAAATAATGTTTGGGAATTGCTCGGTAAGCCCATGTATATTCATTGCCGACCAATATGCAAGACAAGAATTTTTGACAATTGAACAGGCAATAACATTATCATCATAAAAATTAGTTTTGTGATATTTGCCTTTTTCTATTCTGGTAATTGCCCCATCTTTTGTTAAATACCTAAGTGCCTCCCATATTTCTTCAGAAGTTAAGCTCCCTTCATTAGATATCATATCGTATGAAAACACATCCCAACCATAATCGTCAAGTATGTTAAGTAATTTGTTTTGTTTTCTGGTCATAATACTTATGCATAAATCATTTGCACAAAAATACTAATAAAGTATTTATAGATAAACTAATTATGTTAATTTATTTTGTGGCACACGCTCATTCATTTTCTTCCCATTCCTCATAAGCATATAAAAGCTTATAGTTTTTCGACTTTTTATCAACCACACTTAATTCGGCAAGCGGGCAATAAAAGGTTTTTCTTCTTTTCTCAATTTTCATTAACATGCCGTACATATCTATAAT
>JAOZRY010000232.1 GCA_029939965.1 Bacteroidales bacterium
CCCGAGAATAAGTCCGGTGGTGGTATGTTTTTTCTTGTAATGCCCTATTTCGTGTGCCAGAATTGCAACCAGCTCATCAGTAGATTGTTCCCGGATAAGTGTGTCGTATAACACGATTCGCTTTTTTGGCCCCAATCCTGTAAAGTATGCGTTGGCTTTGGTAGATCGTTTGGAGCCATCTATTACATATATATTATTGAGTTTGAAACCTACTTTATTTGCAAAAGCTTCGATAGCATCTCTAAGCTCACCATCTTCGAGTGGAGTTTGTTTATTGAAAAGAGGAACAATTAAGTTGGAATAAAACATCGACATAAAAATGGTGAAAAACGTTAAAGCTCCCCAGGCAATAAGCCAAAACCATTCACCGGTCGAATCATAAATCCATACGATTAGTGCCAAAATTCCGCCACCAATAATCCCGCCCAACAGCCAGCCTTTTATTTTATCAAGAATAAATGTTTTTGGTGTGGTTTTGTTAAATCCAAATTTTTCTTCGATCACAAAAGTGTCGTAAACAGAAAATGGGGTGGATAAAATATCAGAAACTAAACCCAGAATACCAAAAAACAGGATAGCCATCAAAATGGGATTTTCTGTCCAATTTCGCACTATTTCGTCTAACCACGCAAAGCCACCAAAAATGAGCATGGCCAACAGTAATAAGAATGAGAAGGTGCTGGTAAACATTCCAAACTTCTGATTAACTTTGAGATATCGCTGCGATTTTTTGTATTCATCCTCTTTGTAAATTCCTTTGAGTTCGGCAGGCAATAGTTCGCTCATGCGCCTGGTGTTCAAAAAATCGAGCACCCGCTCAAAGGCAAAATCAACAATTACAATAATGATAATGATAGTAAAAAGTGTTTCAGGCATGTAAAATGAGGTGTTAAAATTATTCTTGTAATTTTTTATGCTCAAATAAAAGATGGCAACTTTGAGTGGAAATTCTTAATACGACCCGCCTCTTTTCCTAATAAACCATTCGGTACTGAGCAGGGCAAGAATTAAAACCAGAATCCAGGGAATATTCACCAGTTCGTTGTATTTTTTTTGGGTATAGGTTATTGTAGTAATATCTTCTCTTTCGCGCAGCAATTCAGGGAGCTTATCCAAATTGTCGGGATAGATCATTTCACCGTTGGTTTTGCGTGCCAATTGGTACAACAAGTTGTGATCGGCAATAGTATTTACAGCTTCTATGTTGAGCGGCGAAACAGTAAATGCTCCATTATCGGTATATATTTTATCGCCAACCCTTACCTTGGCATCAAAGGTATAATTATCCACCGGAAGAATTCCTGCATTAAGCTGGTGGGCGTTAGCAGTTTTACCAAAAACGAAAGGGTATGTGTCGCCGTTATTATTAATAATAGTTATTTCAACCTCAGGATCATTAATAAGTTCGTAGCTCTGATTATATACCTCGGCATCAAAAATTACCGGTTCATTTTCCAGAAAATTATTTTCCCCTTCTACTCTAAAAAAACTTTTATCGACCTTCACCGACAGAAACTGGATGATTTTAGTAATCACCTCGTTGAAAGCATTATGGTTCTCATTTCGCAGGTAATCCTGAAGCCGCCATTTCCAGATGCCTTCGCCGGCAATTACACCGGTTTTGTTGTTGAGCGACTGGTTAAAAAGCACGAGTGGAAAACTTGTAACCAACGAGCCAATCTGCTGATAAAAGAGAGTATTAGCTGAATTTAGTGTATTGTATTCACCAAAAGGTGCTACCAGCGGTGGGAATGATTCGATTGCTTTTTGAGTTGATTCGCTTACCGTGAATAAACTAAAATCGCTATTGAAAACCGGAACTGATTCGTTAAAACCTGATTGGTCGGTAATTATCTGAAGCCCGGTATTCATATCGTTAAACCGGAGTAAATTACTTTGACTTCCAACAATATAGAGTATCGGGATTTTATTAGCATTTGCCTTGTCAATAACTCCTCCGGCATTTATTTTTCGTCCGGGAAGCTGATGCAAAATGAGCAAGTTGAAACTTTTAATTTCACCGGTAAAATCACCAAATAGCGATTCGGTAACTTCGTAGTTATAGTTACTTTCGATAGCTGTACGCAATGCTGAAATGTCGGGGTGCGGTGAGGCTGCCAGGATCAGAATCTTTTGCTTGGCATCGAGTATGTCAACAAAAACATCCTGACTATTATTTGTGGCACTAATCTCATCTTCCAATGGAGTTAACTTTATGGAATAACGCCGCATGCCGGCTTCTTTAGCTTCAAGCTGTAGCTTCACGGTTTCAAAATACTGATCGCTCTGAAATGTGATGTTCTTTGAAAATACAATAGTGCCGCCCTTGCTTACAGTAAGTGTACTCTTATTTCCGTTGCACATATTTGCTCCCAAAATAATTTCCATCGGGAAATCGTTTCCGAGAAAAGCAATTCGGTTGAAATTTACCTTGCTTACAAAGGCATCTTTATGCATGGCTGTATCGCCCAAAGCCAATGTGTAAACAGGAAATTTTATTTGATCGGAGGTATATAGCGGGTTCTGGCCTTTGTTATAAATCCCATCGCTGGCCAAAACTATTGCACCAACATTCCGGTTGGAAAAGCGGGTTATCATCTCATCGAAGAATGCTGAAATATCTGTTTGCTTACCATCGAAAGAGAAAGTTTCGTTATCTGTAATCCTGTCGCTGAATGAATATGTTTTTACTTCGTAATCACTTTCCAGATCGCGGGCTGTTTCAGATAAAATCCGGGGGTATTCGTTTTTATAATATGCAGAATCATTTCCAATAATTATCGACTCTGAATTATCTTGCGCAAAAATAATAATGGGCTTTTCGGTTGATCTGAATACATTTTTCAATAAAGGCGATAGCAACAAAAATGAAATAATCACTATTGTAAGAAACCTGAAAACAGCTAACCAACGGTTTGTATTGAGAGAAAACTCTTCGCGTTTATTTTTATAATACAGGATACCTGCATATAACAAACCAAGTGCAATACAAAAAATAAAAAACCAACCGGGGTATTCGGTAATTAAACTCAAATTAACCTCCTGTAAAAAACGATTTTGGGGGAATATTAAATTATATATGCATGCCACCGTCCACACTAATCACCTGGCCGGTAACATAAGATGAAAGCTCCGAACCGAGAAAAACGCAAATATCAGCAACATCTTCGGGTTTTCCCGATCTCCTTAGCGGGATAGTTTTAACCCACTCCTGCCTTTGCTCATCAGTAAGTTTTTCGGTCATGGCTGTTTCGATATATCCGGGAGCAATAGCATTACAGCGAATGCCTCTTGATCCAAATTCTTTTGCTGTTGATTTTGTAAAACCTATTAAACCGGCTTTAGATGCTGAATAGTTGCTCTGACCGGCATTCCCCGATAATCCTACAACCGAACTCATATTAATGATGGAACCACTACGCTGCTTGAGCATGTAGCGGTGGATGGCTTTGGTCATGTTAAAAACAGATTTCAAATTTACTTTGATAATCAAATCCCAGTCGGCCTCAGTCATGCGCATCAGCAAATTATCGCGTGTAATTCCTGCATTGTTAATGAGAATGTCGATACTGCCAAAATCCTTTATTACATCAGCAATAATTTTTGTGGAGGCTTCAAACGAGCTGGCATCCGAAGCATACGCTTTGGCTTTTACTCCATAAGTTTCCAGTTCTTTAACTGTTGCTTCTGCTTGCTCATCAATTTTTAAATCAGTAAAGGCCACATCTGCGCCATTTTGTGCATACGCTATGGCTATTGCTTTTCCAATGCCACGGGCTGCCCCTGTAATCAGTGCTTTTTTATTTTCGAGTAGTTTCATCATTATAAATTCTTTAAAAAAAATTTCGCCAAAGATAGATAAATTGGACTTCCTGTTTTATTTGTTGTCTTAAACAAAAAAGTCCTGATCGGTTTTTAAACCAATTGGACTCGTTTTTTTTAAATTATTACCCCTTAATTTGCAAAACCAACCAACACATTGCTTAAATCCCGATTTGCACTTTCAATCATAAATTGTAAATCATAAATCGTAAATTGATTTAATCAAGTTCGAGATCGGAAAACATTGACCCATCTTCGAGAAGCTCAACTGCAATTATCAACTCATCATCCAATTCGTTAATTACCTCGAAGTAAGCATTTACATCCCAAAGGTTTCGGGCCATTAAGGCTTTGATTTGTGTTTTAAGGTCTTTTTCAGGATAATAATATTTATCCTCATCGCTTCGTGTTACTTCCGACTCTTTGGCGGTGGCCAAAAAATCGGCATACATCTCATCATCTACAACAAAACCCGCTATAAATTCATCGAGCGATGGATATTTCTTAAGCATTTTTTTTCTGTTTTTATCGAGATAACTCATCGTAAACTCATTAAAAACACCCTTCCTGATAAGGTCGATATAATAATCGGAAAACCTGGCAGAGTCGATGGGGATAAAAACATCGGGCATAATACCACCACCGCCATAAACTATTCGGCCATTTGGAGTAAAATAACGTAGCGAATCAGGAAAATCTATGCTGTCGGCATTCACCAGTTCACCATGGTCTAATCGATTTTTAAAATCTTTGTAATATTCATCTACACCATCTTCGTAAGGTTTTTGGATGCAGCGTCCGGTAGGTGTATGATATCTTGCGGTGGTAAGCCTGATTACCGATCCATCGGGAAGTCGGTAAGGACGCTGCACCAAACCTTTACCAAACGATCTGCGACCAACAACAAGCCCGCGATCCCAATCCTGAACAGCACCCGATACAATTTCGCTGGCCGAAGCAGAGGCCTCGTTAATCAATACAACCACTTTGCCATCTTCCAAGCTTCCTTTGGAGGTAGCAAAAAACTCCTCTTTCGGAATCCGTAAACCTTCGGTGTAAACAATCAGCTTTCCTTCCGAAAGAAATTCGTCGCTCAAATTAACTGCAATATTCAAATAACCACCCGAATTTCCACGAAGGTCGAGAATCATATCCTTCATACCCTCTTTTTTGAGTTCAGTAACTGATTCGCGAAACTCATCCATCGAAGTTTTAGAAAAACGGGTTAATTTTATGTACCCGATTTTGGGGGCAACCATGTAAGTTGCATCAATACTATTAAGAGGTATTTTATCGCGTACAATATCAAAATCGATCAATTTTTTCTTACCGGCTCTTTTGATGGAAACGTTTACAATTGTTCCTTTTTTTCCTCTAAGCCTGTCCATTACAAATTTGTTGTTGATGTCTTTACCGGTTGCAATTTCGCCATCAATCTTTACAATTTTGTCACCGGCAATTATTCCCAATTTATCCGATGGGCCACCTGGTACCGGGGCAACCACTAAAATAGTGTCGCTAAACAATTGAAATGTAACTCCAATTCCTTCAAAACTCCCCTCAAGTGGTTCGTTTACCCTTTCGATGTCTTCTTTGGAAATATAGGCTGAGTGGGGATCAAGCTCCTTGAGCACGGCTATTATGGCATTTTCGACAAGTTTCGGAGCATCCACACTGTCAACGTAGGCATAATCGATAATCTGTAATGCCGTACCAAACTTTTGGATGGTTTCGCGTTGGTCATCTTTTTGTGCTAATCCACTCTTTGGGATTAAACTTAAATAAAAAATAACTGTTAAAAGGAAAGCGTTTCTTAATAATGTCATAGAGGATAGTTTAAGCATTTTGCATTATTTTAGCCAATCATTTATTGATTTACGTCCTAACGATGGTCGTATTGAAATATTTTTAAATATATAGTCATTAACACTTTTTTTGAATTCGTGTTAAACGCACGATAAATTTTTGCAAAAAAATAATTTTGAATTTTCGGATGTT
>JAOZRY010000233.1 GCA_029939965.1 Bacteroidales bacterium
TCCGTTTTTTGGATAGTCCCGCCCCGATCAAAATACCAGCCGGATTAAATAATCCTAAACAAGTATCAATTCCAGGGGGTCAACATCCGCCACAATGTCATATAATTATTCAAAAAATATCATGATAATTTTCAGCTGATTTTTATCCGATTCCAGGGGGTCAGCTTTGTCCGAAATATCCATGCTGCCGGGGTGCTGATATGCTTCATCTTTAGGGTCCATCACTCAATAAAGTTAACAGGCTTTACCATTTCGGTTATATTAATAGTTTCTACGATAGAACAAGAACTCCACCCCCTTAAAAATGCGGGGCTGCGTTTTGTCGAATCGGCAATTGGTACGGCCATAGCAATTGTGGCTGCATTTACTACCTACTATTTGAAAAAATATCTTACCAAACCTTTGGGTGATGACAAAGCCATAAAGTGATTATTTATTGTAGATTTGTGATTAGAGACAACTGTTAGTACAGGTAACCATCTTCGAGGTAATAAAAACATGATGGTTATATTTTTGCCACAATACTTAATCGCCTTCCATACGGACTCCCTTTGGCCGATGGCGCATTGCGTGTAGCGGATAAAGTATTGTAGGAGACGATGATAGGAGAATTAACTTTTTTCCGTCATCCGACACCCGACACCCGTCACCCTTCCATAACAATAACAAATTCTGTCCCTTCATTTCTTACCGAAGTAAAATTAATATCAAACCCATGGGCATCAATAATCATTTTCACAATACTCAGCCCTAGCCCGGAGCCTTGTTCACCTATCGTGCCCAGGGTATGGCCTTCAACATATTCGTTAAATATTTTTGATTGAATTGCATCTATTATGCCGATACCTGAATCAGCAATTCTAATAAGGGTTTTATTGCCCTCCTTTAAAAGTGATACAGATATACTATTATTCTCAGGGGTAAATTTAATGGCATTGTCAATAAGGTTGTTAAGTGCTTGGGTAAAAAGGGAATCATCAATCGGAAAAAAGATATTTTTATCAAGATTGGTGATTAGCTCTAATTTTTTATCACCTAACCGTTTTGCAAATTGTTTTAGGTTCCTGGCTATTAATTCTGATAAATTTAATGTTATTTTAACTGGCTTGAAATTACTATTGGAAAGGTTCGACCAATTATACAATTTCTGGATATAATCATCTAAACGATCCAAATCATTATGGATAAGTGACAGGATATCAATATGTTCTTCGCTGTTATTATCAAGAAAACTACGATCAGTCAACAAAATATCAATTAATCCAGCAAAACCTGAAATAGGGCCACGAAAATCGTGCGATACAATTGAAACAAACTGTTCTTTAAACTTTAAAAGCTTTTTCAGTTGGGCTTCGGTTTTTTTCAAACGCTCATAATCCAATGCTTTTTCCCTTGATTTCTGAAGCATGCTTTGCTGGTCATTAAAATATTCCGTCAGGTCTTTAATAAAAACATATATTTCATTTTTATACCACAACATTGTTGCCTGCAAAAAACACTCCTTTTGATTTTCATTAATCTCTATCCATACATCAGAATGTTTAGTCTTTATATCTTTGATGGTATTTATATTTTCATGCAAAAAAGATTCTAAAAACATTGAAAAATTTTTGGTATCTATGAGTTCATTGTTATTAATTGTTAACGGAAAAATTTTGTAGAACCAATCAGGTTGAACCCCAAGCGGAAAATAATTCCTACCTTCAAAATGTTGCAATACCGAACAATTAAAAACAGATAAAGCTTTTTTATTAAAGGGGTTATGGATTTTAATGTTATGCAGTTGTTTTTGTTTATACGATTCCTTCACTATTTTAGCTTCATAAGTACTATCTTCTATAAAAACTATATAGCCATTCTTATTAGTATAAATATTAATGTTTATAAATCTATTTATTTCTGTTTGTATCCTCGGCAGAAAAAGCCCTGGTCCTTTTATTGGAAAAAGCTTGGTAAAGACAGGGTGTACTTCTTCAATACTGGCAGATTTGCTTACATTTGAAAAACCAAACTTCTCAGGAAATCCGTTCCATGATTGAATCTTGCCATCAAAACCTAAAGTTATCGATAACAACCACTCTTGATGAAGTTCGATTGCTGCAGTTAAACTTTGTAATGACCTGAAAGTTGCATCCATAATTTTAATTATATCATCATTTGTGTTAAATCATGGAAGGCTGCTTCAACATTTTCGCCTGTTTTGGCACTTGTTATATAAACCCTGCTAAACCGGGCTTTTAACTCTTCGATGGCCCTGTCATCAAACTCCCAATCATTTTCAAGGTCGCACTTATTAATCAATAGTGCATCCGGCACATTGCCTATTGTCTCTTTTACTAATTGGCCAAGCTGGCTGGCAGTGTTTTGAGTGCTTTTACGAGTACCGTCAATTACTAAAATAATGCCCGAGGCCCCTGTTAAATATGATGCTTTTACCTTTTGAAAATCATCGTCCCCATGAATGTCCCACAAAATCAATTTTATCTCAACATCATCAATAACAACAGTTTTCTGGTCGATTTTTACACCTATGGTGGTGTGGTACTTTTCTGAAAAAATGCTGTTAACAAATTGTTGCACAAGGCTGGTTTTACCAACGGCAAAAGAACCAAGCATACATATTTTTTTCTTTATCATTTCATTTCAATTTGAAGCACCGGGAAATACAATTCTCAAATAAACCCTTCTTCTGTTAATATCTGTATTTGTTATATTATCCTGTTGAGATTTATCCTCAGCAATAATCCTAATTAGGTTTTCTGCAATTCCATTTCTTAGTAACAAACGTTTTATTGACAATGCCCTTTGAAATGAAATAACCTTGTTTATACTTTCGGTGCCTGAGCCATCCGTTTCTCCGTAAATTTCTATTATAAAGTTGTTTTCATAAGTTAGCAAACCATCTAAATCTTCAACCAACTTCCCTGCTTCTATATTTTGTCCTTCTGTTAATTCAACCAATCCCACACCGAAATAAAAAGAAACATTTTCAATATTAGCTTTTAAACGATATATTTCACCTAAGTCAATATCATCAAGCCCATCGGTATTCAGATGTGCAATCCCGATAATTCCTTTATAGTTTGCATTAACCATTTCAATCCACTTGTGCCTGGCATCGCCCGAAATTAGCAACGTGTCGCCATAAACATGATATTCTACATTTTCGGGCTTGCCCAGAATATTTTCGGCACGCAAAAGTATAATATCCGGCGACAAGGAAGAGTATATGTCCCAGTGGCTTTCAACATCCGACCTATCAATATTGTAATCGTTTAACAACCTAATGGGGTCGGCCGATAGCCTGTCCTTCAAACCATAAATGTAATACTGCCCATTTTTTTTCCCTGTTTCCGTTACAATAATACCCGGTTCAGATTTTAAATTTTCGGTATAACCAGACCATTTTTTATTCTCTGTATAATTGAAATATGCCCAGGTAAGGATTAAAATAAAAATAATGCTAAGAATCCCGATAGACCAGAAAGGTTTTTTTTGTCCCGAAAGCTTTTGGGACGGCCTTTTTTCATGGGTTTTCAGGCAGGGTGTCAGTATTTCGTCAACCTGGCCAAAAACGGAGGTATCGCCATCAAAATCTTTAAGCTCCACCGAAAAATCCTTATGTATCAGTTCCAGGGCCTGCTGAAAATCCACACGTAAATTTTCGGGGGCTTCGCCTTTCACAACTGCGGCAATCAAAGCATAAGGCCCCTGCACAATCCAAACAGTGTGTTCGCCAACTTCAATCATATCTAATTCCTCACCGGGCGAGGTATTAAATGAATCTCGAACAAAATCACTTATGGCCGTCAGCATCGAAGATACCAGGTCGGCATCTTGGGAGGGGACATTACTGTCCATTACTTCACTTACCAACAACCCGGTTTTGTGATGGATAAGAAATATATGCTGTACCTTATAAACCAGGTTATGCAAAAGTACGATCTCGGCAAATGGTTTACCGGTTGTTATTGATTTTATGCGCCACTTTATGCCATTGATGGAAAAACTATTTTCGAGCATTTTGTTCATCGACTGGATCATGTCCTTAAATGCCTCGGCAATAGATTTGCGGATTGCAGGCCCCATTATGGGGAATATGGCATCGACCAGGGGCCTGGAATCTTTTTTTACGCTTTTCAGTATTGCATTTTCAATGACGGGAAACAACGAATCAGACAATTTGTTGCCCGATTCGTGGCTCTGTTTTATGGCCAGGTGGATGGCTTTGCCAAGGTCGATAGAAAACTTTTCGGGGTCCTCAATCCGGTCTAAAAGCTCATCTAACCGTTTTTTCTCCTTTCCAAAAATCAGCTCACGAAGATTTTCCAGGTTTGGATCTTCATCGCCAGGGCTTTCGGGCCCAGCCACCAGGCCTTTACTATCATTATTGGAAAAAGCCATATCAATATTTATCCATTTACGCTTTCCTGGTTTTCACCTGAAAGTTTTATCGCAAGGTCGGTCAGTAGCACAGCCAAGGCCGATCTGTCGGTTTTGCCCTCCTGTAAAATATCCAACTCCTTGTCAAATACATTTCTCATCTCTTTATTTTGATCTTTAAAATCGGAAGTGAGAAGTTTCATCTTCTCATAAAATTGCGCTTTTATCTCTTTTTGGGTATTAACAGTTGTTTCCTTTAATTTCAACAAACGGGTTTCGAGGTCATCAATCTCTTTTGTATTTTTTTTACTCCCACTTAATCTTTCAATTTCCTCTTGTTTTAATTGGTCAGATAAAGATGAAAACTCCTCTTTCATAAATGATTCCAATAAATTTAACTTATTATTAAATTCATCGTTCATATCGCTGAGGTTTTTATTTAACCGATCCTCTACCTGGGCAAATCGTTTTTCGTATTCCGTCATATTGTTGCCAAACAGTATATCCCTGATTTTTGAAATTTTTTCGCCCTCAATTTCTGCAGGGGGTTCATTAGGTTTTTGTTTAAGTTCGTTTTCTGTTGCCATGATAATATATGTTTAAGTTTTGCCACAAAAGTAAATAAAAATAAGCCTTGGTTGCAAACAATATTCAAAATAAGGTAAACTGGCATGAAATTACTAAAGAATATTTGAGTCTGGTCTAAAAAGCTGTCAGACAGTTATCTTCTAAAATATACATTGAAGTTAAAGTATTATATGTCCGACTTTTAACCTAAACTGTCTTACAGCTGTTCACCCAAACATTTGCTTTTTGGGTTAAGCTCATAATTATTTCCCACTAAAAAATGTAGTAGGGCCGCAAATATCAACATCCGATTGCGGATAACCATATCATTATTCGCAGTCGTACTGCGAATAAATACTACTTTATTCGCATTGCCATTGCGGATAAAGTAATATTTTTGATAAATAATTATTCAAGGGGAATAAGTTTTAACAGATTAAAAAACATCTTCGGTTTATGGAACTAAAATGCCTCATAGTTGACGATGAAACATTGGCGCAGGATGTCATCGAAAAATACATTACCATCACCCCGACATTGAAATTGGTTGGCAAATGTGATTACGCCATTGAAGCCATTTCATTTTTGCACAACAACCGGGTTGACCTGCTTTTTCTGGATTTGAACATGCCCGAACTCGGTGGCCTCGACATGCTTAAAACTTTAGGCAGCCCACCGAAAGTTATCCTCACAACAGCTTACTCGGAATACGCCCTCGAAAGTTATAAATATGGTGTGTTCGATTATTTGTTGAAACCCATCAAACTGGAACGGTTTATTAAAGCTGTTAACAAGGTGGTTGAACAGTTTGTTGTAACAAATGAGGCAGAAGAAATTCCGGTCGTACTGCAACCCCAATCAATTTTT
>JAOZRY010000234.1:0-1591 GCA_029939965.1 Bacteroidales bacterium
TACTAATCAATAAAGATTTTGTAGAAGCTTTACCATAAAAACAATCCGGTATTTACTTCCTGCCAAAATCTGCAGGTATTTCCCCCCAGGTTGCAGTATCCCATTTTAGTATTGGCATATCCCATCTGTTGTTTTTGAGCCAGGTCTCAGCACGATCAATTAACTCAAAAACCTTTTTATTTCGCGATGTTTCCTTTAGTTGAGTTTTTGCTCTTCGTTTTTTTACCCACGCCATAGCAGTTCTCGAATCGGAGTAAACGGGTGTTTTTTTGCCTATTTGCTTTAGCATGGCTAAGGCATGAACAAGAGCCAGAAATTCACCAATATTATTTGTAGCATCAGGGTATGGCCCGCCATGGAATAATTGTCTGCCTGTTCCCGTATTCACACCCTGATATTCCATCACACCCGGATTTCCACTACACGCAGCATCCACCGACCAACTATCCCAAATTATTCCTGCACTCACACCTGCTGTTTTTGCATTCACTTTTTTGTTTCCTTTATCCCCCAAATAATTCCACATGTTTCCTCTAAAAGCAACTTTGGCCTGCTCCTCGTTCGGAAAAGCCTTGAAATATGCTCCCACCACACCTTTAATTTGTTGTTGACACTCAGCCCATGTTCGATAAATTCCGGGCTTTATTCCTTTCCAAACCACATAAAACTTTTGCTGTTTCTTTGCCATTAGTAAAATCCATTAATTTTGCCGCATTAAAATAAATGGCAAAAATGAAAAAAATTATTTTTTATCTCTCTATTTTTATAAGCATTAGTGTTGCAATTTATGCATTTATTTTTGTTTATGAAGTTACATTCAACTTTCAATTGGTAATGTATGCACTAACTTCGTTGTTTTTTATCATTTTCGGATTGTATGGTTTGTATGCAGAAATGTTGTGGGAAAAATTTAGGAAAATGGGTAAAACCGAAAACTTTTGTGTGGAGGCAAATTATTATATTCAAAAAAAGGGCTATTTCGGAAGGTTGTTGTTTTTCCCCTTCATAAAAATTAAATCCTCAAATTCGTTTGTTGTTTCATTTTTGGGTGCAACAACCTGGATTATCATTTTATCCATTCTTATAAAAGCAGTTTTTGGTTAAATCGTTTTATTTATTTTTATTATGAAAAAGTATTTGTTGATTTTTAGTCTGTTTTTTCTTGTTTTGATGGGATGTCATCAGGATAAATCTGTATCGAAGATTATTGGTTTTGAAAATAATACCTGGCAGCGTTTTAATTTTTTAAATTTCGAATTTCAAATTGAAGATATTAGCAAATCCTACGACTTTTTGGTATTATTGAGATACGATGAAAAATTTACTTCGGAGGCTCTAATTATAAACTTTGTAATGACTTTACCGTCAGGAGAAGAAAGAATAAAAGAATATAAATTAAACATAAGGGATAAAACCGGAGAGCTGTTGGGTGAAAAGAAGACCGGATATTATGAAAGGTTTATTACGATAAGGAGAGAAATGAAACTTGACACACCCGGACTTTTAGAAATTGAAATTGAATGCCTGATGCACAAATACTATACACCTGGTATTGTAGAATTTGGTATTGTGGTTGAACCGTCCGAATAGC
>JAOZRY010000234.1:1691-5815 GCA_029939965.1 Bacteroidales bacterium
AACAAAGTAGTCCTACAATAATGATGTATCAGCCAAATCCTCCAGAATTGTTTTTACCTTAATCCTGTCGATAATCAGGCGACGGCGTAAAAGTTCAATATCACGGAATTTTTTTTCGGGCCTTGTATGAAAAACAAAGTAAAGGGTAATATTTTCATCATAAATATCCTTATCGAAATCAAAGATATTGGCCTCTATGGTTAATTGGTTTAAATTTAGTGTAGGCCTTATGCCAATGTTGCTCATTCCTTTATAAACGTTTCCGTTCCATTCAACCAGCACAGCATATACGCCGTATTGAGGAATGATTTTATCAGGTTCATCGGGTTGAATATTGGCTGTAGGAAAACCAATTGTGCGCCCAATTTGGTTGCCTTTAACTACTTTACCTGAAATAGAGAAATAATGCCCCAGGTATTTTGTAGCAGTTTTCATGTTGCCACCAATAATAGCTTCCCTGATCTTTGAACTACTTACAGCTGTTTTTTCGATATCCTGCATCCCGATTTTCTCTACATCAAATCCATACTTACTACCCATTTCTTTTAAAAACCCCAAATCTCCTTTTCGGTCTTTGCCAAAATGATGATCGTAGCCTATGATAATTTTTACAGGTTTGATTGGGTCAATAATTTGTTTTTTGATGAAATCTTCGGAGGTTGTACCGGCAAATTCTTTTGTGAAATTAAGACAAACCAGAATGTCAATTCCAAACTTTTCGAACAGACGTATTTTTTCTTTTCGTGAGATGATCATCTTAAAATCGAAACCAGGCTGAAGGATTTTGCGGGGATGTGGAAAAAAAGTTACTACTACGCTTTTGCCGCCAACTGATTTTGCTGACTTTACAAGCTCACCAATAACTTTTTGATGCCCAATGTGTAAACCATCAAAAGTACCTACTGTTACCACAGTTTTTTTTATGTATGGGATTTCGGATATGTTATGATAAATTTTCACCTGACTATTCTCAATAACAATTACGTATTTAAACCAACCCTTTTTTCACGATTAATTCAGCAATTTGAACCGCATTGGTTGCTGCACCTTTCCGCAAATTATCGCTAACTACCCACATGTTTAAGGTGTTTGGAAGCGAAAAATCACGTCTTATTCTGCCAACAAATACTTCATCTGCATTAAAATTTCGTTGAGCGAGAACATTAAGCATCTTCTGGCCCACAAGTCCCGTAGCACCTACAATTGCGATTTTCATCTACTCTGTAAAAATTATTAATTTTGCACAAAAATAGTATATTTACCACATCGAACTAAATCATATAAAATAATCCACATGAAGTCGCTATTCAGTTTATTGTTTTTCTTTCCCTTACTTGTTGCAGCCCAGATGTACGATGATTTTGAAGATGGTGATTTTACACACAACCCTACGTGGATTGGCGATGTAAATGATTTTAGAATAAATGATAATAAACAGCTCCAACTCAACTTCGATGGTGAAGGTATTTCGCACCTTGCAACAGCCTTTAGTATTGGTCAGGAAACAGAATGGCGATTTTGGATAAAACTTCCGTTCAGTCCTTCAACAAACAACAATGCCCGGTTTTATCTTGCCAGCGATCAGATGAATCTTGAAGGCTCTCAAACAGGTTATTTTGTTCAATTTGGCGAAAGTGGCTCAAGTGATGCCATTGAGCTTTTCAGGCAAAATGGAGAGGAAACCACCTCTATCTGTCGTGGAACCGAGGGTTTAATTTCATCCTCCTTCCAGCTTTGGATGCGGATAAGAAAAGACACACAAGGTAATTGGACAATTGAAGCTGACCAATCAGGAAATGGGGCATACCAAACCGAAGCTTCGGGTTCCGACAACACAATTTCCAGTTCATCATATTTGGGTGTTTATTGTAAATATACATCCAGCAACAGCAACAAATTTTATTTTGATGAAATTTATGCCGGCCCATACATCATTGATAATGAGCCCCCCGAATTATTGCAAATTAATGTAACAACCACCAACAGTCTGGATTTACTTTTTAATGAAGCTCTTAATCAAACAACTGCCGAAAACAGGCAAAACTTTTTTGTTTCCAATCAAATTGCAAACCCGATTATTGCCACCCTGGATGCTGAAAACCCGTCACTTATTCATCTTACTTTCGATCGCGATTTCCCGAATGGTATTACGCTAACAATAACCATTCAAAATATTGCTGATATTTCAGGAAACGTATCAGAACCTATCGAGCAAACCTTTTCGGTGTTTACTCCGGCTGTTTTTGATGTTCAGATCAACGAAATAATGGCCGATCCTAATCCCCAGGTCGAAATGCCCGACTGGGAATATCTGGAACTTTATAACCGTACAAACCAACCCGTGAATTTATCTGGCTGGACTCTTATTATTGGAACAACGGAAAAAGAGTTTGAAAATGCAATTATCGAAGCAGGAGGTTATTTGATTTTGGGACATGAAGATGCCGCCTCTGAATTTATTTTTAGCGGTCCTTTTTATGGTTTTTCAAGTTTTTCGTTAACAAATGCCGGGCAAACAGTTGTTCTGCAAAATCCTGATGGAGCTATGATTTCGGTTGTTTCGTACACCGATGATTGGTATGGCGATGCCAACAAAAATGATGGAGGGTGGTCTCTTGAACAAATCGACCCGGAAAATCCCTGTGGAGGAAAAGATAATTGGACAGCCTCTGTAAGCCGATATGGAGGAACTGCCGGAGCTGAAAACTCAGTAATTGCCGAAAATCCTGATGACACTCCTCCTTATGTGCAGCGCATTGAAATACTGGATTCAACAACACTTGTTCTTCATTTCTCCGAACCCATGGACAGCGTATTATTATTTAATAAAACCGTGTACGATATTGATCAGGGAATTGGAAACCCTGAAATTGTTACCCCTGCCTGGCCGGTTTATCAAACTGTTGAAATGGTATTTGCTGTTCCTTTCGAAAAATTAATTATTTATACTTTACAAATCACAACCGATTTGAGCGACTGTGCCGGAAATATAATTGATAAATCTATCACCGCATCATTTGGTTTGCCAGATATAGTTGCAACTGGCGATGTGGTGATAAATGAAGTTTTGTTTAATCCAATGGATGACTATGTGAATGGCGTTGATTTTGTTGAAATTTACAATCGCTCAAACAAAATTATTGATCTCGGTAAAATGGTGCTGGCAACCGAAGACGAAAAAACCGGAGAGTTGGATTCACCCAAACCGATTTCAGAAAAAGGATTTCTCTTTTTTCCATCGCAATATTTGGTGCTTACAACCAACCCTGAAACTGTACAAATTCAATACTTTACTGAAAACAATGATGCATTTATGAAGATGGCTTCTTTGCCTTCGTATAATAACGATGCCGGTGTTGTAATAATAGCAACAAATGGTTTTGAGTATATCGACAGGATGGAGTATGATGAATCGATGCAATACCCCTTGCTAATTTCTACTGATGGTGTGTCGTTGGAAAGGATGAACTTTGACCGTCCTTCGGAAGATAAAACAAATTGGCATTCGGCGGCTGAGGATGTAGGTTTTGCTACACCGGGGTATAAAAACTCCCAGTTTGGAGAAATCATCGAATCGGTTGATCCCATCACCATTGATCCTGAAATTTTTTCGCCCGACAGTGATGGCCGTGATGATGTGTTAAACATCCATTATCAATTTGATAAAGCAGGGAATAATTGCAATATCAAAATTTATGATAGCCGTGGAAGGCTAATCAGGGATTTGGTAAATAATACTTTTTTGGGTACATCGGGGCAATTTTCGTGGGATGGTCTTGACGATAACAACCAAAAAGCTGCCATTGGAATCTATATGGTTTTTGTTGAGGTTTTTGATACGGATGGAAACCGGAAGAACTATAAAAAAACTGCGGTGCTGGGTACACGGTTTTAATTTTTTTTTAAGCTCTAAAAAAAACACTTATCATTTGTAATGAATTGAAAAATTAAACAATGACAACCATAACTATCAAAAATAGCTCTAATCTTAATTTTCAGAAAACAGTTTTTGAAGACTTGAATGACCTTTTAAATACTATAAAACAGGATGTTTCCGATTATAACAATCCTCATTTCAAAGACACCATCCTCACCAAAGAAATTATTAAGGAAGCAAAAGAAAC
>JAOZRY010000908.1 GCA_029939965.1 Bacteroidales bacterium
CATCATCGCCACCCATGTTGATGCTGAGGCCGTAAGGTTTTTCGGCGGGGATGTCGATTTGAGCGTCGCCGGTTTTGCCGGTAAGTTGTTCCCAAACGATAATTCTTATGACTTATAGCCAATTAGCTTACGATTTTCAAATCCCAATTCATTTTGTTTTTCCTGCTCCAATTGTTTTATATAACTAAAAATCAAGTCTATTTTTTCATCTTGCTCAATGTTTTTACTTTCCAGTTCTTCCAGTTTTCGAAGAATTTCTTTGTGAGTTGAGAGTAAATTACGCATACGTGTAAAAACCCGAACGATCTGGATGTTGACTTTAATTGCTCTTTCAGAATTTAAGACACATGATATCATTGTTACGCCTTGCTCGGTAAAGCAAAATGGAGGATGGCGTAAACCTTGTTTGTCAGAATTGGAGGTCGCAAATTGCGACCTCCATTCAGATAATTCATTTTTGCTCATTTCAAACATGAAATCAAGTGGGAAACGGGCAATGTTTCTTCTAACAGCTTCTTTTAATCGTTTTGTTTCGACACCAAAAAGCAAAGCCAAATCTCTATCCAACATGACTTTTGTATTTCTAATGAAAAAAATTTTGCTCACTAATACTTCATCAGGAACTGTTAATTTTGGGTCTAAGTCATTCATAGATTAAGAAATTCATATTGATTAAAAAAACGATTTACATTTTCTTATAAACAATCGCCACCACACTCACATCGTCGCCACCCATATTGATTATAGCAGTTTCTTTAAATCTTCTATTTTGGGTAGAGTATTTTTATACCTTTCCGGAAGGTCGTTATGGGTTTTATAGGTAACTACTCCCATAGGTTTGCTGGTATCCCTGAATGCAAATTCCACTATTTTGTTGGTTTTTTCCTTGCACAAGATTATTCCAATGGACGGGTTTTCATTTGACAGTTTTTTGTATATAAAACCATTGATGTTTTTTTTTATCTATGGCTTGTAATATGGCTATGTGGTTTGAAAAACCCACACTGAAAAATACTTTTTCCATTTCGTCAGATATTGTCTGACGATTTGGATCACCTAATTCGTCAGATGACATCTGACGATTTTGCTCTTCCATAAAGTCAAAGAGGGGAACAGTTGTATTTGCCAAAAAGATTGGTTCAATATCAGGCCATCCTTCATAAAAAATACGCATATTTTTTAAGTTGGTTGGCGAAAATCCGCGCAAGCCATGTAATTCTTGTTGCAACATGACCGAAATATTTTCTATTGCACCCGTTCCCCAACTCTTGTTTCTGGTATTGCTGGAAACATATTTCCCCACGAAATAATACAACAACAACATTTCCTTATTAACAAGTCGTGCAGCGGTATAACGACTTTTTAAAATGGCATTTTTAAGTTCCTGTACTGCTTGTAAATAGTGGGCAAATTCCTTTTTATCATACAAAGCATTATTCATAATTTTGAGAAGCTTACCTTTTTTAAGTGCAAAGATTTGTTGTGTTAATCCTTTAAATATGAATACTGACAGTTCCGAAGTTTCAGAACTGTCAGTGTTAATTCATCTAATTCTTCTTATAAACAATCGCCACCACACTTACATCATCGCCACCCATGTTG
>JAOZRY010000235.1 GCA_029939965.1 Bacteroidales bacterium
GAGTTGGGTTTGATTTTAATATTGATAAAAACGAAAACCTGGAAAGCCCGCCGGTTGAGATAGTTAAGAAGGGGAAGGCTGCGGTGCTGAATTATTATGCGCAGATAAAAAGGGAAAAGGGTAAAACCGAATATTTGTTTGAAACAAAACTTCTGATTATTGGCGAAGGTGGCACCGGCAAGACAAGCTTTACCCTGAAAATGAAAGATGAAAACGCTGAACTGCCCAAAGACGAAGATACTACACTCGGCATAGAAGTTACAAAGTGGTCGTTCGATATTGATCACCTCAAGAGGGGCAAACAAAAAATGTATGCCAACCTTTGGGATTTTGGTGGGCAAAAGTTATATCAGGGGACCCATCAGATATTTTTCAGCCAAAAATCGTTTTATGTTTTGCTTGACGATACACGCGAAGAAAAAACCAATTTTGCTTTTTGGCTGAATACCGTTGAACAACTTGCCGGCAATGAGAGCAAACTATTGATTGTTACTAACAAAAAGCACAAGCATATTCCGCAAATTGATGAAAATGGATTAAAAGGGCGTTTCGGCAATTTAATTACCGGATTTTTTACTGTTGACTTGAAAAAGGATATTCCGAAAATAGTTGAACTGCAAAATGAATTAAAACACCTGATACCAAAACTTCCGGGGATAGGCGAACCCCTGCCTGCTTCATGGGTAGCTATACGCAAGGATCTGTTTAATGAAAATGAAAACTGTATCAGCTACGACCGTTATCTTCAAATATGCAGGAAAAATAAAACAGACCTTAAACAGTTAGATTTCCTGAGTGACTATTTTAACCGGGTGGGGGTATTTACGCATTACTACGATGATACACTTTTGAAAAACCGGGTGTTCTTAAATTCAAACTGGCTAGTAAATACTGTTTATGAAGTACTGAACCATAAATTAGTTAAAGAAAATGACGGCAGGATAAGTGAAGGACAATTAAAAGAAATTTGGAGCAAAAGTGAGCTTTTTAACCAAATAGATTATTTAAGCCGGCTGATGCACCGCTTTGGTTTAATGTATGAAGTGGCTGAATTAAAAACGTATGTTGTACCGGCACACTTACCTGCCGAACAACCATATCCTGCCTGGCTATACGAGAACAAACCCGAAATATTACAATTTGCCTATGAATTTGATAAATATATGCCACGTGGCATTATGCCGAGAATTATCGTTGCATTGCACCGCTATATTAAAAACCAGAAAATGGTTTGGAACAGAGGCGTAAACATAGAACTTGAAGGCACATATGCCGAAATAAAAGAAACCTATGACAGAACCAATAAATTCCTTATCCGCATAACCGGCAACCAGAAAAAGGAATTGCTTGGCATCATCATACATGAATTTGAAAAAATACTTGGACCCTACAAAAAATTGCACTTTGAGAAGCTTGTACCTTGTATTTGCAGCGTTTGTAAGAAAATCCCAAATCCATTTTTCTTCAAACATTCTGAATTAATTGACAGAAAAGAAGCAGGAAAGAAAACTATCGAGTGTGGCAAAAAACCATTCGAACAGGTAAATGTAGATAAACTGCTTGATGGTGTAACGCCACCTAAAGAAAGCATACGGCAGGAAAAAAATGAAAACATCCACCAAACAATTTACAAAACTGAACATATCATCAAGGTTACCGGAAATGGAATTGTTATTGGACAAGATTTGACAGATAGTAATTCCGTACTAAATAAACACTCGGAAAGTTTAAAAAAAGAAGGAAAAACAAAAACAAGCAAAAAGAGGTTTGGAATTGTAATTATTTTAGCAATTGTTTTTGCAGTTGCAACTGTTGTTATATACCAATTTTATCCTGATATCTGGAAAATACTTGCCCCTATAGGTTTAATTATGATAGGATTTGTCGCATTTTGGAATAGTATTCTTGATGTTTTCAAAAAATCAAAAGAGATATGAAATGGGGAATAATTTTTAAACTAAATGTGTTTTCAATAATTAGTAATGTTGAAAAACCAAAAACCCGTTCTCAGTTCGAGATTTACGGGTATTTTAAAAAGCAAAGCAATTGTAGGTAAATGTTACAGCCACCATTTTTATTATCTTTGCGAGAAATCCTACTTTAGATGAAAAATCTACCAATCGGCATACAGGAGTTTTCGGAATTTGGTAAAGGCAACTATGTTTACATCGACAAGACAAAGTATATTTTCGAACTGCTGAAAAACAAGTATTACTTCCTCGCGCGCCCCCGCCGCTTTGGGAAATCGTTGCTGCTGAACACAATCAAGGAAGTTTTTCTGGGAAACAGGGAGTTATTTGAAGGATTGTGGATTTACGATAAGATTGATTGGGGGCCTTGCCCGGTGATCAAGATTTCGTTTTCAAGTATTGCTTTTAATGAGAAGGGCCTTTCTCTCGCCATCCATGACGAAATAAAAAGTATTGCTTCCGGTTTTGGCATTTCATTATCCGAAAAATATCCAGGAGCTGCATTTAAAGAACTTATTGTAAAACTCAGCGAAAATAAAAAAGTTGCCATTCTAATTGATGAATACGATAAACCAATCATTGATTATATTGATGATATCCCCAAGGCTGAAGAGAACCGCAGGATATTAAAAGATTTTTATTCTGTGATCAAAGACAGCGACCGGCACATCCGTTTCTTTTTTATTACCGGTGTATCGAAATTTAGCCAGGTTTCTATTTTTTCGGATTTGAATAATCTAAACGACATCACACTGGACGAAAACTATTCGGTTATAACCGGTTATACCCAGCAAGAACTTGAGCATTATTTCCCCGATTATCTTGTACGTGTTAAAGAAAAGTATAATGATGTTTTTCCTGATATTATGCCTGTAATAAAACACTGGTACAACGGCTATTCGTGGGATGGGGCAAATTTTGTTTACAACCCTTTTTCTATTCTAAATTTCTTTTACAAACGAACTTTTGATAATTATTGGTTTAGGACCGGCACACCAACATTTCTTACCAAACTAATTAAGCAAAACGAATACACCATATTCGATTTGGAAAAAAAATTGATTTACAGAGGGGATCTTGATAAGTATGAAATTACTTCAATCTCACTGATCCCTCTGCTATTTCAAACCGGTTACCTTACCATCAAAAAGGTTGATCTCAGGGAGATGACCCTGCTTTTAGATTTTCCTAACAGTGAGGTGGAGCGATCTTTTACCATGCATTTGCTTGCAGATCTTAATGATGGACGCGTTGATAAAGCAAGTACCCTGCTGGTAGAAATCACACATTCTTTGAAGAAAAACCAAATAGAAAAATTCATCGAACTGATTAATGTTTTGTTCAAAGGCATTTCCTACACCATTGTTGATAACAAGGAAAAGTATTTCCATTCGATATTTTACATCATTGTTAAACTGCTTGGTTTTACCATCGAAACCGAAGTGATGACCATCGATGGCCGGATTGATGCAGTGGTCTCCACCGGGGATTATATTTACATCATCGAATTTAAAGCCGGGCAGGATGCCATGAAAGCACTGGATCAAATTAAAGATAAAGGGTATCATCAAAAATACTCCGGTGATAAACGAAAAAATACTTTGATGGGGATTAATTTCAATATCGACAGGAAAACTATTGATGATTATGTTGTTGAGGCTTTGTGATAATTTATAACATATCAATCAATTATTAATTTTACCAAAATTTTAAAGTAGCAACATGGTATCCAATAAAACAAAAATAGTTAGCAGGCCACGGTTGAAAAGCCTGAGGATCCAAAATTTTAAAGGCATCAAATTTCTGGAGATAGACAACCTGCCCAAAAATGCACAATGGATTTTCCTTACCGGCGAAAACGGCTATGGCAAAACCTGTGTGTTGCAGGCCCTGGCATCGGCACTTGCCGGGCCGGAGGAACATATTTTTCAATATTCAAAAAACAGCAATAGTTATATATTGAAGGCAACCTTGTTTGGAAAAGAGAATACATTTGCAATTAATCATCCGGCAAATACCGTTACCGGCCCAATGGTTTATCTTCAAAACATAGCATGTTACGGTTCGGCCCGCCTCGATACTTACACCGAAAGCAGCAGCCGTCAGCAAGGCATAACCTCCAGTTTATACGATACCCGCGCCCTGTTGGAAAATATAGAATTGCAACTTACACGCTGGGTCTTAAAAAAGGGTGACCCTGAATTTAAGACCAAATATGAAAGTGTTACAGCAGTTTTGAAAAATCTTTTACATGTACCGGAAATTACCGTGGACACTAAACGCGACCTGGTGCTGTACCACGATTCCGACAAGGAAGGAAATGCTTATAATCCGCTGCCATCTACACAAATTGCCGCCGGTTACCGTAGCATTATTTCTATGATTGGCGATATGATACTCCGCCTTTTCGAAACCCAACCCGGTATTAATGAACCATCCAAGTTAAACGGTATCGTAATTATTGATGAGCTTGACCTGCATTTCCATCCAAAATGGCAAAAACAATTACCAACCTTATTGTCCGAAAACTTTCCCAATATTCAGTTTATTGCTTCCACACACAGCCCCATACCTTTGCTGGGAGCGCCAAAAGGCAGCGTTTTTTTAAAGGTGAACCGCAACCTGGAGGAAGGGATAACCCTTGAGCGCCTCGAAGAAATTGAAATGCAAATCGGCGATTTGCTACCAAATACAATATTAAGTTCACCGGTTTTTGGCATGCAGGATATTTTTCCGGTTTCGCACCAAAAGGGAAAAAGGGTCAGGACCGAAGATACCTGGGACGAGTTGCTGATAAACAATAAATTGAAAGAGAGGCTGCAACAGTTCAAGGGCACTAAATTGGAGGATGAGCTGGTGAGTTATGTAAAAGAAAAACGCCGGGGCCATGATAAAAAATAGGCGCAAAGGTCAGGTTTCAATTCCCCAATCCATAACTGATGCAAAGGCAAAACAAGAAGAAATTGCCCTGTCGGGAAACAAAGAATTGATTAAAGGTGACATTTATAAGGGCAAAAAAAGAGTTGGTGGAAAAACAGTTTATGAAGTTAGGGAAGCCCTTAAAGAGATTTACCATAACAAATGCGCCTATTGCGAAATAAAGGAACATAAACCGGAGGTGGAGCATTTCAGGCCAAAGAAAGGAATTACCGGAGAACCAGGCCATCCAGGCTACTATTGGCTTTGCTACGAATGGTCCAATTTATTGCCATCGTGCAGATATTGCAATACTGAAGGTGGAAAAGGGAACAAATTTCCGGTAATGGCCACACATATAAAACTCCCACCCATAACCAATGGTAAACTTGACTGGGAAAAATGTGCCGCAAAAAACCCACTCTTAATCAATGAAAAACCATACCTGTTAAACCCGGAAACTGATGATACGGATAAATTTTTTGAATTTGAAAGTAATGGCGAAATGAGAGGTGTGGATCAGGAAGGGCGGGGAGAGATGACCATAGAAATATGTGATTTGAACCGTGAGAACCTACTATTCAGGCGACAGAAGATTATTGACAATTTGTTGACAAAAATCGGGGACACATTCGCATTGTATTATTATTTGGACAACTCGGTTGATGCGCTGATTTTTGGCCTTAAAAGGATTATTGAAGATTTGAAATCCAAATCAAACGGTACCGAAGAATTTTCGTTGATGAAACGCCTTTGTTTTAAAAACTTCGATAGCATGGTTTTGAACTTATTGGAAATGGAATCGGAAAGAGATTTATTATTAGAAACCTATAACGAATTAAATTCCTAAACAACCAAATGATTTTTGCTGCAATAGATATTGGCTCCAATGCCGTCCGCTTGCTGTTTT
>JAOZRY010000909.1 GCA_029939965.1 Bacteroidales bacterium
AAACAATAACTAATCAAAACCCAATCAAGAACCAAAACAGGAGATTTAGCCTCAAGTTCTCACAAACCAAGCGGAATAGCCACTTATAATCAAAACCCAATCAAGAAAGGAGATTGAAATGACTATCACACCAACAACACTTTATTGGATTTTAATGCTGGATAATTTCAGAGGGCTAATGCTTGGAATTATGCTTTTGTTTATTATATCAGCCTTCATGTTTACTGCATGTACTTTTTCAGAAATTTTTGATGGTAAAACTGATGCTAAATTCAAAAAAGGTTTAATTAAATTCACACTTGTAACATACTTTTTAATTACCATTTCTGCATCAGCATATACATTGCTACCAAGCACAAAACAAATGGCAACGATAATTGTAGCACCAAAGCTAATCAATTCTAATTTTGTACAAGAGGGTTTACAAAAGGAAGCTAAAGAGCTTTACGGTATGGCTAAGTCTTATCTAAAAGAGCAATTAACAGAACCGAAAAAGGAGAAGTAAAATGGCAAATCAAGAAGTAGTATTTGCGGACGGGCTTATTTGCAAAGAGCATGTTTTTAAAGACGGTGGAATAATAACAAAGCTTTCTTTTAAGCTTGACGAGTTTATTCCGTTTCTCGAAAAGAATCAAGACGCTGGCTGGTGCAATATCACCGTTCAAAAAAGCAAAGGTGGTAAACTGTATGGCAAGCTTGACACATGGAAACCAAACACACAGCAAGCTCCACAGGGACAAGCTAATCAAAATCCACAGGCACAGCAAGCTCTACAAGAAAACGGCTATCAGGCACAGGATCAGAACGCCCCGGCTACCATTGATGATGACATGGGGACTATACCGTTTTAAAATATTTCAATTATTTTTCAAATAACGCTTGTATTAATTAGGATATATGATATTTTACCTATAGCAACAGTACAAGGATAAACAAAATGAAAAACTTAGCCTCAACGAAACGGATATACTTACCGAAAGGTCTTTGTATTGTTGCAACCGTTTCCGAGAGGCTTTTACTTAAGAGGTGAATTATGGCTAATCAACTAGAAAAAGTTAGCATAAGGGGACTAAGAGCTACCCATTTTGAACAAATTGCATGGCATATTCATAATACTGAAAGAGATGGATATTATTATGGAAACAAAGAACAATACGACAAGCGGAAACAAAAAATAAAAATATGGATTAATAATCTTATATCAATGGCTAGAGACAAAAACAATGTTATACCAAAATAAACAGAGGTGAATTATGAGAGCAATACTAGAAGGGAAAAAAGTTGTCAAATGTGAGGATTTACTTAAGTGGGGTAAATGGTATGCAAAAGCTGATAGAACAGTTGCAAAAACTAAAAAAAACAACGTGGGAGTTAGCACTGTTTTTCTTGCTTTTACCAATTCGCTAAATGAGAGCCATCTGTTATTCTTTGAAACTATGGTTTTTGGCGGTGAACATGACGGTGAACAATGGCGTTACGCAACATGGGAAGAGGCAGAAGCTGGACACGCTAAAGTTTGCAAGGAGATTTTCTCGTGAGATCAATAGAGAAACGGCTTGACAAGCTTTCTAGCGAGCTGTGCAGGTTATTGGCGGG
>JAOZRY010000236.1 GCA_029939965.1 Bacteroidales bacterium
TGTAAGCAAACACAACCGGCGGTGAAAAAATATGTAGTGTACCATTAATTTCGTATGTGGTTGTTAGCCAGGGAGGTGAATTTGGTTATAGCCAAGTTGGGTTAACGGCACGGTTGTTAAACTTGGTAAACAATATGGAGTAGATACACCGGTAAACAGATTTGTTTATAATTGCATCTTACCAATGGAGATTAAAGCAAGAAAATTTAAAAAGAGAATGGAAGAATATGATTAAGAAAAGAAGGTTCTACTACCATTTTAGTGGTAAATAATGATTCTGTTGTTCTGTTAATAAGTTTGTTTACATTATTGCATTGAATCATTTTTGTACATTCAACTAAATTCGTAATAGAACCAGTTCTATTTGTCATATTGCTTGCTAATGTCATCAGGCAAAAATCGATGAAGATTTCCTTCAGACATTAAATATATTACAAAATCAGTATCCAAATCCGCTACAATATCGTAATGAGGTTTGTATTTCCATTTATCCCAAACAAACAACGATTCCCCGAATATATTTATTAAAAATTCAAAATTATGCTGAACGTACGAATCTCTAATAATTAAGGCTGTTGGCAAGTTTTTGTTATCTATTACTGACGTTTTTAATCCCCATGAAAAAATTTCGGAGCTTTTATATTTTTTCTTAGATGGAATTGTTTTTGCGGCTGATTTATTAACAGGGGTAAATACAAGCTGTATATCAACAAGGTCTAAGCCCAGATTTTTGGCTATATCTCCATTTGGCCTCAGTGTGTCGGTAATAATAAAATCTGATAAATTCAGAGTTTCGACTTGCGGAAAATAATTCCTGATTTTTTCTGAAACAAAATAATATGCCCAATAAGCACCAAGCTTATTCCAATGTGTATCAAACTTAAAGAAGATATCTGTAGAGTCTTTTTTTACATTAAGAAAATCGTTTAATAAATAGATTTCCAAATCACTGTTTTTATTAAGATATTCATTAAATTGCTCAGAACGGCTTTGTTTATTTACTTTAAAAAAAACAGGTAGTTTTTCATAACAAGCACTGATTTTCGTAGGAATTACAAAAATCATCATTTTTATGTTTTCTGATTTAAAAACAGAATCACGATACTCCAATTCGTTTTTTATTACTGCTAAATGAGCCTCTTCAAATGTTTTATATAATTGTTTGTATCTAATTAGTGGAAAAATATAACCATCCCTTCCTCGTATATACCTGCCCGAAATAATGTGGTTGTTGAACACATTTTTATTAAACTCATTAAATTTGGATAGAAAGGTGTTTCTTAAACTAAAATTATCAGTATAGTAATTTTCAAATTCGGATGGAAAATAATCAAGTCGGTTAATATCAAATTCAGGCTTTTCAATTTTAGAACGATTCTCTATGCTCTCTTTGTCCTGAACGATTGAGAAAATTTGATTTATATAAAACGCAAAGATTATGAGCAAGAATGATGAATTTATTAGTATGAATTTGATGTTTTTATTCATCCGGTTTAAATTTAAAAACGGTAATAGATAAATGGGTTGTAAGAGTTGGATAGTAAATATCCTGTTGTAGCAAGCAATACAGCGAATACAAACAGGGCTTTTAATATCGGAAAAACTATTTCGATACATGTGTAACTATTCATGATTTTGCCAAAAAACCTGTTGGACATTTTGTAAACAAATGGGAAAAAATTGAAAGCTCCTAAAACTCCAATCGTGAAAAAAAATGTGATTTCGTAATTTACATATTGAAAAATCTCAAGTTTGTCTGTAGCAATATCTGTCCATCCAAACATTGCTTTGTAATATTCCCAGGCATGAGAAAAGTTGTTGGCTCTAAACAATACCCATGCTATAATTACAACAAACAGGGTGTAGGAGTATCTTATAATTATCGGAATCTTTTCAAGAATTCTTTGAAATCCAACTCGTTCAATAATTAGAAATGCACCATGCAGCAAGCCCCATGCAATAAAATTCCAACTCGACCCATGCCAAAAACCAGTAACAAAAAACACAATAAACAAGTTGAGGTATGTTCTGTTTTTTCCTTTCCTGTTGCCGCCCAATGGTATATAAAGATAGTCTTTAAACCACGAAGACAATGAGATATGCCATCGACGCCAGAACTCCGTTAATGATTTTGCGATGTATGGGAAATTGAAATTTTCAAGAAATTGAAATCCAAACATTCTGCCCAAACCAATAGCCATATCAGAGTAACCGGCAAAATCGTAATAGATTTGTAATGTGTATGCAATTATTCCTAACCAGGCATAAACAGTGGATAGCTCGCTACTTTCCATACCAAAAAAATGATCGGCAATTATTGCCATATTATTTGCAATAAAAACCTTTTTGGCCATGCCTATGGTAAAGCGCATCACTCCCGACGAAAACTTTTTATAACTATAAATCCGGCTACTCAATTGGAGGCTTATATCATGATAGCGTACAATTGGGCCTGCAATTAACTGTGGAAACAAGGATATATATAAGCCCAAATTAATAAAATTCTTTTGGGTTTCAACTTCTTTTCTGTAAACATCTATTAAGTAAGAAATTGCCTGAAAAGTGTAAAATGATATACCGACAGGTAGTAAAATGTTGGTTTGTGTTACCGTTGGTAATTCCAACCATGAAAACAAATCATTGATGTTTTCAATAAAAAAATTGGCGTATTTAAATACACCCAATAGTAGTAAATTTATGGAAACCCCAATACCCAAATATAGTTTCCTCGGCTTTGAATTATCGGAGCCAATTAGTTTGCCGCAGAAGTAATTCATTACAATTGATGCTACTAATATTATCGAATAGCTTGCCCCACCCCAGGCAAAGAACAGAAGACTTGATAAAAATAGGAATCCGTTTCGATACCTGGCATTTAATAGATAGAAACCTGTAAGTACAGTAGGAAGAAATAAGAAAAGAAAAATTAGTGAACTGAAAATCATTTTTTAGTAAAAGTCAAAGTGCCAAAAGTAGTATTTTTTGATTAATGTAGGCTGCCTCCCCGAAATGAGGGCGTGCCAAGAAACAAGTCGGGGGGAATAAGCAGGAACAATATTTTGCCTGCCTGTGCTATGCACGCAGACAGGCGCACAAGCAAAGCCCAAAACGCAATAATAGCAAGACTACGATGAGTTTTTTACCTGTCTGCCATATCACAGGCTGGTATAGCTTATAAGAACAAAAGATGTTCATAAAAACCGGAAAGCATTTTTGAGAAAGCCTAAACTAATCGGGCTAAATTATTTTACCTTTCACCCAATTTCAAAGAAATATCTATCTCTTTCTCCCCCCTCAAAACCTTTAGTTTTATCACATCGTTGGGTTGATATTTTTTTAACAGATCGGAATACGATCTTAAATCATTGGTTTTTATACCATCCAGTTCAATAATGATATCTTCGGCTTGTAATCCGGCAATTTCGCCGGCTGACCCGGAAACAACACTTGAAATTTTTACACCTGTACCTTTATAAGCAAAGTCGGGTATTGAGCCTGTACTTGCTTTTCGGGCAGTTTTTTGCTTTGATGGGGTCGTGCTTATACCGGGTGCTTTCCCTGTAAAATTCATTGGGTCTTCCCGGTCGGCAAGATATACCAACACTTCTTTGCACACAATTGCAACTTTAACCAAACCTTTGCCATCAATTTTATCGAATGTATCGGTGGGACGGTGGTAGTTTTCGGTTGCCCCGGTAAATAGCTGAATGCCCGGTATGCCCTTTTCGATAAATGCAAACTGGTCGCTGGCATCCAAATCTTTGTCGATAACTTCAGATTTAACACCGGTGGTATAATCGGTTCCCATAAATATAAACTTCCACTCTTTGGCTGAATTGCCATTTAATACCAACAATTTTTTATCGAACAAACTGCCATCGGTATCAATATTTACATTGGCAAAAATTTGGCCCTTAAAGTAATCTTTGCTGTGGGCTACAAAATATCTGGACCCTATTAATCCGGCTTCTTCGGCAGTACAAGCAAGAAACACGATAGTTCGTTTGGGTTTTACTGTTTTGGCCATGCTATGAGCCAATTCGATAATGGTGGCCACACCACTGGCATTATCGTCGGCACCATAATGAATTTTCCCTTGGTTGCCTTTGCGCACATCGGGCCAGCCCAAACCAAGATGATCGTAATGAGCCGAAACAACAACAGGTTCTTCATTTAATTCGGGGTCGGTTCCCGGAATTATTCCAATAACATTGGTTAGGTTCATTTTACCTTTGTCAGCAAAATCATGTACGAATTTTTGATAATATGTTCCATCAATTGGTTTCAATCCGGCTTCTTCAAATTTTTGTGCAATATATTCGGCAGCCTGATCAATTTCGGGAGTTCCTAATCCTCTTCCTCTTAACTCTTCGGATGCCAGGTATTTAATTGTCGCCATCATCCGTTTTTCTGAGAAAACAGGCTTTAGTGTAGCTAACGGTTCTCTCGATTCGATTACCGATATTTTGTGAGCATCTTTATCAAAAGTTTTTACCAGGGGTGAGTTTAATACAGGCCATTGCCCTTTGGCATTGTTAACAGGCTCATCGCCATTAAAAGCCAAATAACTGTATTTGCCATAATGTGGAAGTTTCCTGATTAATCCTGCAACAGCATTTATATTATCGATCGAAATAAATATGGATTGCTTATTTATGTCGTTTTTATCGAATAAAGTAAATATGAAACTGTTTTCTTGTATAATTAGTTTTTTGTTCTCATATATTACAGAGTCGGCAGTGAATTTGGAATTATAATCTGCTAACTGCAAATTGATTTTGGGAGCAAAAATATTTTCAAAACCAATTATCCAGGTTGTTTTGTCGCCAGGCAGTTCTTTTAAATCTTTATCATATTCAATTAAAAAGTTGTCATTATCCGACTCCTGCCACTGTTCAGCAAATTGCCTGTAAATCTCCTTTTTTTCGTTACTTGCGTTGCCCGGAAGAACAATCAAATTATTTTTACTTCCCCATATTTTTGACAAAGTTGGGGGTACTTCGCTGGGGTGTAATATTCTAAAAACATCGTATTGCGAATCAACAACCAATTTCAGCGGCTTACTGTTTAAACTAATTTGATAATCCTGCTCTCTTTTGTTCATACTAAAAGCAAAGGTTTCAATTCCATCTTGAGTGGCAACATTTATTGGAATATCCACATCAAAAACATCATCATCCTGCATTTGCTTAATTGTAAAACTAATGCGGTATTTGCCGGCGTACATATTAGTATTAACATCTGCAATGCTCAATTCGGGAGCACCTGTACGATTAACCCATTGATCGAAAAAAGATGCTAAATCAATTCCTGAAGCTTCTTCCATCGCTTTTTGCATATCGGCATAGGAGGCGGTTTTGTATTTATTATTTTCATAAAACAATTGCACACCTTTTATAAAATTCTCATCACCAATTTTTCGGCGGAGCATCTGCCACATCATCATAGCTTTTCCGTAACCAATAGAAGAGCTGGGTGCATCGTGCCTGGAAATAAATTTATTTAATGGGAAATCGTTCTCTTTGTTTACCGAATTGCTAAACTTTTGAAGTGTAGAACGGCGGTATTCATCGCCTGCGCCACGCTGCTCTTTTATTAAATGGTCGGCCATAAAAACCGTAATTCCTTCGCACCAATTTCCCGATTCAAAATCTACATACACGCCATTTCCCCACCAATTGTGCAACAGCTCGTGCGGATAAGAGGCATGAAGTATCCAGGGGAAACGGATAACTTTTTCGCCGAGAAGGGTAAAAGAAGGCATTCCGTAACCGGTTT
>JAOZRY010000910.1 GCA_029939965.1 Bacteroidales bacterium
CACCCGGTCAGAAATGGCCGGGTTTTTTTATTACCTAAAAATCAAAGGAAATTATCATGTCAAAAGGCGGAAGAAGAAAAGGCGCCGGACGGAAAAAATTACCGCCTGGCCAAAAGAAATTACCGTACAACACAAGACTAAATCAAAAAATCATTACCTGGCTACACATGCAAAGCAATGCTTCATTGGAGATCGAAAAAGCTTTGTTGAAACATATAGATGCCTCCTATGGTTCATAAATTTTCAGGGCAGGTGGTATGGTTTTTAAATTTAACAGAAGGGAAAATATCATGAACAAAACAGAAGAACTTCACAAAGCAAGTCAATCTATGTTTTTTGTAATCAGGGATTTGAAAGATGCTAATAAAAGATCAAACAGTGTTGAGCATTTATTAATTATTGACCTGATCGAAAAGGCTACATCTCTTGAAAAAAAGATTCAGCAGGCCCTTAATGCTATGGTTGTTGATACTGAAAAACCTTAAAATGAAAAAACAAGAAGTAAAGCCAGTAACTAAAAAAAGCCAAAAGGAAGCTTTCCAACAGTTTGTGAATGCTTCCGCCTGGCTTTTTTATTTTACCAGGGTTGCTAACAAAAAATAAAACAGTTTTAAGCCGGTTATTATTGCCATAATCGAATAGGATACGTACGTCTATGGCACCGGACTAATATGCCCTTAAGGATATCACTAAGCCTGTTGTATGGCTGTCACCTGGTATGGTTCATAAAATTTGGTATGGTTCATGAATTCTGCTATGGTTGATAAAAATTGGTATGGTTCATAAAAATTGGTATGGTTGATAAAATTTGGTATGGTTGATAAATTGTAGGATGGTTCATAATTTTTAATATGGTTTTTAATTTTAAAAGGAGAAAAACATGGACGAACAATTAAAAGAACTCTTAAAACGGATTCAGAAACCGGACGAATTTATGTCTTTGGCTGACAGGCTTGAGCTTGTTAACCTCGTCTATGAAATGCAGGGCCGGATTAACTTTTTACGGGAAGCGCTTAAAAAGGGGGCCAAATGAAAACCTTATCCATGGCGTTTTGTTCAATAGTTTTCGGTATTATGCTCGGTTACGCATGGCACTATCATGTTGTGCCGGTTAAAAAAGTTTACGTACCATACGAGTCAATCGCATATGAGATACCAATGCCGCATAAATATTCGATGAAGTACAAAACACATCCGGGCAAAATACCTGCTTATATGCTACCATAATTTTTAGGAGGATCGGGATTCCCTGATCCTCCTTGCTTTTTTTCTCCTGTCCTTCGATCCAGGCGCCAAAAAATTCTCATACTGATGTTCAACGCATTTCTTGACGTCTCCCGGTTTACAGCCTCTACAACAGTTTACGCATGTTTTCTTCATAATTTCCTCTCTAAAAATTAACATACACTCTATTTAACTCTCCCTGCCTTGACATCTGCATAGCATCTGTAAAAAAATCCTGTTGTTTGTAATGCTTACAATTTTTACAAGGGATCGCTTCATATTCGTCATACAAAGCCAAACATTCTCGCCTATTTATACAATCGCTTCTCTCCGGATCTCGCAGGTTTTTATTTTTATAATTCGGCCTG
>JAOZRY010000911.1 GCA_029939965.1 Bacteroidales bacterium
TCAATTGAGTTATGTTTTTGAGAAGGCATAAAAAAAGGCAGAAGGTAAAGAGCTCTTAGCTCATAGCTGATAAGGTTCAAGACATCGAAGACCCAAAAAGTTCAAGACATCGAATACCTTAAGGGTTGTTTGGGTCAAGACATCGATTACCCTGTTATCTTATTTTAAATTTTGATATCCTCATTTATTTATAACGATAGAGGAGGTATCAGATGGAACAAGAACTACGCAAAAAAGCTATAAAACGTTTTTTAAAAGGAGAATCTTCAAAATTTATATATAAAGATCTTGGTCGCTCAAAAAGCTGGTTTTTCAAGTGGCTCAAACGCTATCAGACAGATGATTCCGACTGGTATAAAGATAGATCCAGAGCTCCAATAAATCGGCCAAAAGAACTTAACGCTATTGATAAACAACGGATCATTTCGACCAGAATTCGTCTTGAATCACAAAAATTTGCACAAGTCGGTGCCTCAGCTATTAAATGGGAACTAACGAAGTCAGGATTCGGTTTTCCATCTGACAGTACAATTAAGCGAGTCCTAAAACACGAAGGACTCATTAAAAAAAACTTCGTACATTCCCAAAGGTGTTGAATATCCGTATTTCAACGAAGCACTTGACTTCAACAATATTCACCAGGCTGATTTTGTAGGCCCTCGTTACATAAAAGGGGATGGAAAATTCTACTCATTCAATGTTATGGATTTATTCAGCCATCTGGTTTACATAGAATCACAGCGGACCAAGCAAGATCGGCAGATTGCATCCAGCCTGTTAAGATGCTGGAAAACAATTGGATTGCCGGACTTCCTTCAATTTGACAATGAACTAAGCTTCCGAGGAAGCAACAGGCATCCCAGATCTCCTGGACTGGTAATAAGACTTTGTTTGCATTTTGGTGTTCAACCCGTTTTTATTCCAATCGCAGAACCTTGGCGAAACGGTGTAATCGAGAAATTTAATGATACTTACAACAAAAAGTTTTTCCGCCGCCAGTGGTTTCTAAGCTATGTATTTTTAAAACGACAAAGTAAATATTTTCAACGGTTTCACAACAAGCAACATCGTTATAGCTGCTTAAAAGGCAAAACACCACTGGAGGTATTCAAGGCTTCAAGCTTTAAACCAATTACTATTGGGGCAAACACCAAATTACCCAAACTTGACCACGTCCCGGATGGAAACATAATTCTTATTCGCTTTATTCGAAGTAATCGAATACTTGATATCTTTGGAGAAAAGTTCAAAGTCTCTAAAGAGTTGGTTTATTCATATGTAAAAGTCATAATTGTCACTAAAATTCACAGATTGCAAATATATCTTGGTGACGAATTGGTTAAAACATTTGATTATCAGTTGACCGCTGTATAGGTCATTTTTTATGCGCATTTAAGCTGATATGGTGCTCAAAAGCCGCAGAAAAATCACCATGTGCTCCGACGAGCTTTGTGGGGCCCATTCTCGCACATGATGATTTTCTGCTAATACAGTGCCATAAACAAAATACAGTGTAAATATTTATCGGGTCTTCGATGTCTTGAACTTTTTTACCGTTAGCTTTGGGTCTTCGATGTCTTGGACTTTGACA
>JAOZRY010000912.1 GCA_029939965.1 Bacteroidales bacterium
GCGATGAAAATAATCGTGCTGCCTTTCGTTTTGAACTTCGATAAGCATTAGTTCATCGTTAGTGCTTTTTACGAGAATGTCAACCCTGTTAAACTTATCGTCCTCACGCAACTTATTACTTTCGCCGTCAAGGATTTCCAGGATTTTTATGTCCTGCATTAGCAATTCGGATAAAAACCCCTCTAATATTCCAAAGTTGGATTTTTGCCGCAGCAAGCGTTTCATTGCCCAATCGAACCGTATGTGTTTTCCCATGATTGTTGTTGTTAAAAGTCTATGACAAAGATATTAATATTTTGATTTATGGATATTATAGCAGAGGGTTCGATACTTTGGTAGAGGACAGAAACTATTCATGGGCAGATTTTAGTTTGTAATGATAAAATGTTTTAATGCTTCAATTATTTATTGCTTTCCCTCTACTTTTCTTATCTCCTTGTCTCCTTGTCTCCTTATCGCATTTCATCGTTATAAACAAACTTATTAACAGAACAACAGAATCATTATTTATCACTACAATGGTAGTAGAACCATTTCTAAAGCAGTAACTTAAATCTGCTAAAAAGTTGTTTTGTTTTGTTGTATAGTTAGTTTTCTCCCATCAAACATCTAATTTCAAAAATCTATTTTTTTTACACTATAACGGAATAAAGACGAATTTTGCATTGTCTAAAAAGTTGCAAATTAAAAATCTCTGATTTTTGATTTATTGTTAAACTCTTGATTATAGTTTTATTACGATGAAAAAAACAAGAATAATTGCACTATTTTTTCTACTTGCTACTACTACTTTCGCTCAACGACCCGGCGGCAGACCCAACATGGCTAACATGCCTGCAAATGGAATAGTTACAGGAATAATTCTGGAATATGGGACTGAAAAACCAATGGGATATGCTAATGTGGTTTTGTACAGCATGCGCGATTCGTCTATTGTTGCCGGAGCGGTTACCGATATGGATGGAACATTTAAAATGGAAAAAGTTTCTTTTGGAAGGTTTTACCTAATTGCCAATTTTATTGGATTTAAAAAAGAAACCATTCCGGATGTAAAAATTAATCCAAAAAAAATGGTTCTGGATTTAGGGGTAATTTATCTGCATTCTTCAACCGAAAATCTTGATGCTGTGGAAATTTCTGCGCAAAAGGAACATATCGAATACCAGATTGATAAAAAAGTAATTAATGTAAGTCAGGATATTATGGCTGAAGGAGGAACTGCTGTAACAGCCCTTGAAAATACTCCCTCAGTACAGGTGGATATTGATGGGAATGTAAACCTACGCGGTAGCTCTTCTTTTACTGTTCTTGTTGATGGCCGACCAAGTGTATTAGATGGCTCGGATGCATTACAACAAATTCCGGCCAGCAACATCGACAAAATCGAAATTATTACCAATCCATCAGCAAAGTATGATCCTGATGGAGTTGCAGGCATTATTAATGTAGTGCTCAAAGAAAAAATTGAGAAAGGATTTAGCGGTGTTGTCAATGCTTCTATCGCGAGTAATGAGTCGTATAGTGTCGATTTTTTGCTCAATTACCGGTATAAGAAATTTAACTTTTTTGTAGGTGCTAATTATGGCT
>JAOZRY010000237.1 GCA_029939965.1 Bacteroidales bacterium
CCTTGATTTTCAACACTTCGTCCGCCTCGATCTCGGCGATTTCTGACACCCACTTCCTGAAATATGGAGTTTTCTTGCAGACACTGATAAAAAAATAAAAAGCGGGAAGAAGATCAAGTGATCTTCTTCCCGCTTTTTCGTGAATAATGCAAAAGTTATAGCCCTGACAAATCTAAGTCAACTTTTTATCTGATGATGCTAACTTTTGTTTTGTGCCAACCTTTTAAGGTTTTTATATTCAAAATGTAAATTCCATTATCAATCCCATTAATGTATAATTTAAACTCCTGCGAACCGATTTTCTTTTTCAATACCGACTTCCCTGTGATGTCTATTAGGTTGATTTCTGATACAATCTCTGATGATGAAACAGTTAAAACATCTTCAACAAGGGGATTGGGGTAAACGGCAAAGTCGTTTTCAAGTAATTCGTCAATTCCAATGGTACTATCCACAATAATGTAATCATCAACGGTTTTAGTATCAGAACCAAACTCGTTTTGCACAACGAGTGTTACAGTGTATGAACCTTGAGTATTGTATGTAATTAAAGGGTTTTGTTCGCTCGAACTTGCAGGTGTACCGCCTTCGAAAACCCAAACCCACGATGTGGGTGTATTTGTTGTTAGGTCGGTAAATTGCACGCTCTCCCCTTCCACAATGTGGGTATCGCTGGCCGAAAAATTGGCGATAGGAAACATAGGTACATTTAAACAGCTTATTACTGCTTTCCATCCTGGTTTTGTAACCGAACCGTCAGAATGGAATTCAAATGTTAAAGCACCATCATCGTTCTCAGCTTCGATAGTTCCCGGCGAATCAGTTCCACAATATGTGTCGATTAATGGGGCTGATGTGGATGAACCATTATAAATTTTCAGCCAGTCATAATCGCATGTAGCGTTGTCTTCAACATCAAAAAGCAGAAACTCCACAATAATACTGGCATCCTGAGTGCCGGGGAGAAATGTCATAACAAAATCTTCATTATCATTATACTCTCCGTTTTCACCACCAGTATCATAAAATAAACCCTCGCAGGTTGTAACTGTTTCGTTGTTCATTATAAATTCAGCACTCACCGAAATGTAATCTGTTTTTAATATTTCTTCGGTATTTCCTTCGTCATCTTCTATTATTAGTGTTACGTCATATTCTCCGGTTTCGTTATAAATTATTCCATTTGGGTTTTGCTGGCTTGATGAAGCTGGTGATCCGCCTTCAAAAGTCCATTCCCATAAAACTGGATTTCCATAAGATAAATCAGTAAACGATACCGCACTACCCATCGTTATGGATGTTGCCGATGCAGAAAAATCGGGAATCAGGTCGCCAGCATCTAATTCAACATCTAATGTTACACAACTGTATTTTGAAATACTTACATCCTGAATTGTAACAGGGAATTTTCCGGGAGCCGAAAAAGTAATGTCATAACTGCCCTCATCGAGTAATCGTTGATAGAAACCAAATTGTGAATCAGCAAATACCATGGAACTGTCCAGGTCAAATCCTTCAATTGAGATCATGGCAGGTAAAGGATCACCGGTCTCAACATCGGTAACTATTCCTTTTACACCATAAGTACATTGTTCTATGTAATTGAGCAACGATTTATAATTCCAATCCCAGTGCTCCGGTAATTGATTTGCCGGTAGTATTTTTGTGTCAGATAGTTCCATTGTAACTTCTCTGCATTGATGAAAATAGTTCATATAATCCTGTCTGCCACCGTCTATCGAGTACCATTGATATCCGTTTGTAATCCCGTTGTTGTATTCTGATAAATAATCGGATGGAGAATATAGATGTACGGTATCTACATATTCGCGGCAAACATAAACCCACCAATCGTTGTCGGCGGCCAGGCGTGGCCAGGTATCCCAGGGGTAATTTAATACCTCGGTGCCACCGTGAGTATTTGCCGACATTACAAAGCTATTTTCTTCGGCCATTTGCATAAAAGCCAAAGTTTCAATCTGCCAAGCGTTTCCATCGGGGTGAGGTCCGTCTTCGGGGTCGGGATAGTTTCGGTTCAAATCCACAAAATTGGCATTTGAGCGTGTCGCTCCTTCTACAGTATTGTTACCACCGGCGTAGGTCCCATCAGGATTTGCAGCCGGATTAATCCATATTTCAACGTTATCAACAAGATAGGTTACATCGGGGTTAGTGCCATAATTTTCGAGCAGGTAATCGATAAGCCGGAGCAAAATAACAAATCCTGTTGTTTCATCACCATGCATGGTTCCGGTATATAAAAACTGTGGTTCTGCCTCCCTGACACCAACATTTTTCGAGATTTTTGCAACCATTAGTTCCCTGTTTTCATTGGTTTGCCCAATGCTGAATACTTCGCACAAATCAGGATGGTTCTCAGCAAATTGATTCATCATATCAATGTATGCTTCATAAGTTGGGTAAAAGTCCCAATCATCAATTTCGCGTACATTAATGCTATTCAGCATTTTGGGGTTTTTAATTAGTTCACCGGGTTTTGGCAAAATTTCATAAAGATCAACTTGATTAAGAAAAGCTTCAAATCCTTTTTTATTTGCATAGGCAAAAATATCTTCTTCGTAAACATTATCAATCGAAACAACCCTCGAAAGTTTTTTCAGGTCGTGGTTCGATTTGTTGAATTTAAAATAGATTTCGCCTCTTTCGCCAAAAATTTTATCGATATTAGAGTTTTGAGATGAGAGCGATCCGAGTGTGAAGATTGTTAATGTAAGAAATAGTAACTGTTTGAATTTCATTTGACGTCTTAGTTTTTGATTTTTAAATATTCTGTTATTAATGTATTAAGCTTAATATATACCGATTTGCTGACTTTAACGACAGGTAGTCTTAAATTATTCTGAGCAAGGTTTAAAATTTGCAAAGCAGCTTTAATACCTCCGGGGCTCCCATCCTCAAAAAGCGTATTCATTATCTCAAGAAGCTGGTAATGGATCGCTCCTGCTTTCTTATAATTCCCTTTAATGCATAGATTTACCATTTTCGAAAATTGATTAGGAAAAGCATTAGCAGTAACAGAAATTACACCTTCCACTCCAATCGCCATCAAAGGAAGTGTTAGCACATCATCACCAGATATTACTGTAAAATCATTGGGTTTATTTTTTATTATTTTGCTGATTTGGTTAAAATCTCCTGATGCTTCTTTGATAGCTACAATATTGTTAAAATCATGCGAAAGTTGCAGGGTAGTTTCAGCATTAATGTTGCATCCTGTTCTGCCGGGCACATTATACAAAATAATCGGTAGCGATGTAGTACTGGCAATGGTTTTGTAGTGAAGATAAATCCCCTTTTGTTGTGGCTTGTTGTAATACGGACAAACCGACAATATCCCATTTATCCCATCAAAGTTCTCTGATTTTAGTGTGTTAATAATTTCTTGTGTATTATTTCCACCAATACCTTTTACTATGGGAACACGATTGTTGCACGTTTCAATAACAAAATCAACTACTGCATTCTTTTCATCGTGCGAAAGTGTTGCAGATTCGCCGGTAGTATCCAAAACTACAAGATAGTCCACGCCATTTTTAATGGTATGATTAACTATTTTTTTGAGCGAGCCAAAATCAATTGTGCCGTACTTGTGAAGTGGAGTTATTAGTGCCACACCTGTCCCTGAGAAATTATTATTCATTTTTGATTGGTGTATTTAGTAATGAAAGGTATTTCATTATCGATTTAATAAAGTCACTATATTGCATTCCTTTCGGCTCATTTATCATAAAATCATAAACATACAGCATCTCTTTCCGGTATTTACCCACCTTGATTTTTGCCTTTGTCATTCCTGCAACATATTTTAGAGGTATTAGGTTCTTAACTGAAATGTCTATCAGGAAATCGAAATCCTTAGTGATGAAATTCCTGACATAAACCCCCTTTGGTATCCCGAAAATATTCATGTTCTTTTTAGTAAAAATATCAATATGTGATTGTGAAAAATAAAAATCAGATGCATTCTTATCAGCAATAAAACCCAACGCAATTACCTGTTTATTTTCCTTTTCAAGAGTCTTCTTTAATTCTAATACCGTATTGTATTTTTCTTCAGAATCAAGAAATGAAATTATTCCAATAGTTTTAGCTGTTTGGAGGGATACACTTTTATCAAAAATTTTATTTTTTCGTAATTTCCGTTTGATGAGAAAGCAAACAATTTCATTTCTTAATTTATTAATCATAAAGTTTTGCCCACATTTTTTTTAATGAGCCAAAAGTATAAAAAATGACAAGTATAATCAGATTTTAACAAAATGAATTCTTGCAACATGAAATGTTGAGAAAATTACATTTTCGCGGAAAATGATAACACTTATCATTTCAAAAGCAACAGTTACTAAATTATTCTTGTATCGATTATGTACTTTAACGTACATTTGAGCTTTAAATCTTAAATCATATCATTCAAATCTCAAACTTTTATATTATGAATAAATTGAAATTTTTCTCAGTATTTTTAACAGTCGTAGTAATTTTCTTTACTACATTTTCTTGTAAAAAGGAGCTAAATGATCAACCTGATCCTAATCCTGAGTCGCAGGAATTTAGTGATTTAATAGTGCCTGAAGGGTTTTCGTGGAACACAGCAAAATATCTGCAAATTGAACTTTTGTTTGTTGATAACGATCAAAACCCGGTTGAAACCAGCTTCGAAATTTATAGTGAATATCCGGGTGGTGTGAAGTTTATGGATGGCAATACAAGTAGTGATGGTATTTTTACCAAGAATTATAAAATCTCCAGTCAACGAAAATCATTTGCTGTTGTTATCCCAAACCAAGATCCGGTTATTGTTCAGTTTGAAGATTCTCCTCTTACCATAAACAATACTGAGCAAGATGCTTATGAAGCAAAACAAACTATTGTTGTAACCAATCCGGAGTTTAAATCGGTTACCGAAGAAGTTTATCTATATTTTCCGGCCGAAGGACAATTTGGTACAGTTGCTTTTGAAGACAACTGGCCTTATGGAGCCGATTATGATTTTAACGATGTTGTACTTGACTATTATGTAATTGCTACTGAGGATGAGGAGGATGATGATAATGTTACATTTATTAAAATGGTTCTTTATTTACGAGCCAGTGGTGCAAGTTTAAAAAACGGTGTAGGGTTATCATTCAGGCATTCATGGAGCTATGATGGCGATCCTTATGTTGACATTGCCTCCGTTACTGTAAATGATGAAGAAATTACGGCTGAGGCTACTACATATCCGTGTTATATATTAATCCCAAATATTGGAGCAGTTCAACCAAATTATAACACCTTTGCAGATAAAAGTTTTACATATCCGGTCAGGTTTGATGTGGAAATTGAATTTTATACTCCTGCAGAAGACTGGTGGGATGTTGATTTGCCTTTAAACAATTTATTTATTTTTGATAGTGAGGAACGCGGAAGAGAGACCCACCTACCTTGGTACATGCCCACTTCGCTTGCTGATCCTGATCTTGCCCAAACCGGGATAGATTATACAGACTTAGATGTTTTTAGTGAGTTTAAAGCAGGAAATATGATGGGGTATTTTACCTACATGACCGAGAATAGTTACCCTTGGGGAATTAATGTTTATTTTGACGATGCTGGCGACAACCTTTTTCGATATCCGGTTGAATTTATGAGCGTAAGTGAAGCCTATTATCCGGCATTTGACGGATGGGTAGAAAGCTATGATCCAATGGATTGGTATCTTCCCGAATATCGTGTTGAAGGAAAAG
>JAOZRY010000913.1 GCA_029939965.1 Bacteroidales bacterium
AAAGCTCATCGCAATGAGATGCTTAATTTCCCTTCCGATATAAGCTTTCTAACAGATTATGACTCTTTTGAACAATGGTTGTTCCATACAGTACCCAAAAAATGGGTGGTCTTTTCCAAACCCCCTTTTGCAGGCCCTGAAGAAGTCGTCAAATATATTGGCAGGTACACTCACCGTGCTGCTATCAGTAATAACAGGATTATCAGTGTTGAAAACGGCATTGTTAAATTCTGGTATAAAAACACCCGGAAAGATTCTCACTGGGAAACGACCTCATTACCTGTTATGACATTTATCAAACGTTTTTTAGATCATGTTCTGCCCAAGCATTTTCATCGTATCAGATACTATGGATTTCTGGCTAATGGCCATGCAGGATCGAATATTGAAAAGATCCGTCATGCTTTGTCAGACAAAGAACAGATTATTAATAATGAATCTGACGATGATCAAGGATTGCAGTGTCCTTCCTGTCAGGATGGCACTATGATAACCTTTCTTGTAATTGATGGATATGGAAATATGTTGTTATGGATGAGTTACCAGATCCTGTTAAGGAATTTGAGCCCCAGATGGATGATTCTTCATGAAAGGGTTTACTTTTGATACAATTAAAGATACCAGATATAAAATACAAATTGCAGGTACAGGTGCGCTTAAATGAGAAAAACATCTCATTTTTTGAAACATTTTTAAACCCGGATGCATAAAAAGAGCATGCAAACAATGAAACAACCAAAAAATTTCCCAAAAACTGATATGAATTTGTTTTTGAATTTGAAAACAAGGCAAAAGGAAAATGTACTTTTACCCAAGGGAAAAATAAAATTGCAGTTACCCGGCTAATGTAACCATAAGTTGAAGCGGCCAGATGAACTGTATAGCATTTTTGATTGTATAGTTTGGCCGCTTAACTTAATCGGTTTTTTTTTGTACCCTTGAAGACTTCCTTAACATTGCAAAGCCTTCAAAAAAAATGTATGATGAACTTGAATCATAAACGAGAGGGTGTAATGCAAAAAAATTTACCATTAGATGAGATGACCACCACAGAGAAACTTGTTGTGATAAATCAAATTTGGGACGATCTTCTACGCAATCCAGATGATATTCCGTCCCCTGAGTGGCATAAAGAGGTTTTATCTGCCCGAGCCGAACGTATCAAAAAGGGTGAAGCTCATTTTAAAGACTTTGAATCTGTAAAATCTGAATTAAGATCAGAGTTCAAATGAAAATAAAGATCCTTGATGAAGCTCAAGCTGATTTACGAGAAGGCGCTCAATTCTATGAACGGCAAAACTCTGGGTTGGGAACATATTTTCTTGATAGCCTGTTCTCAAACATAGACTCATTATTGATTTACGCTGGGGTTCATATTCAGGTTGATGGATATTTTCGTTTATTATCAAAGACATTTCCATTTGCTGTGTACTACACTTCCGACGGCAATATGATCAAGGTCCATGCAGTTTTCGATTGTAGAAAGAATCCCAATAAAACAATAGAACAATTAAAACGACGACGGGTATAACCGGCGCTGCACCGGACGCAAAAAAGCCTGCGCCGGTGAGCTTTGTAGTTAATCT
>JAOZRY010000914.1 GCA_029939965.1 Bacteroidales bacterium
CAACGAAGATATCGGCGTTTTCTGGCGCACACTAAATATCTTTTTTGGCAAGATAGAAATCAACCATTTCATAATCGCTTTTTTCGCGTTCTTCCATTTCTTCAACGGTTTTTGGCGGCGGAACAATTACTTTGTCGCCGGGTTTCCAATTGAGGGGCATTGCCACACCATTTTCATCTGATGCCTGTAGAGCTTTCGTTACGCGCCAAATTTCATCCATACTTCTTCCAATATTTAGCGGGTAATACATGATTAATCTTATTTTGCCAAGTGGGTCGATAAAGTACACTGCACGAACAGCGGCCGTTTCCGATTCACCAGGCTGAAGCATACCATAAAGTTTTGCAACTTTCATATCGATGTCGGCAATAATTGGAAATCGCATGGTGATTCCAAGGTTTTTCTTTACATTATGTACCCATGCAATATGAGAGTGAATACTATCAATACTTAGCCCCATTAGTTTGGTGTTCCATTTTGCAAATTCATCTTCCAGCTTGGCAAATGCTGACATTTCGGTTGTACATACCGGAGTAAAATCGGCTGGATGCGAAAATAATATCACCCAGCTACCTTTGTTATATTCAGAAAATTCAATCATGCCCCGAGTAGTCATTGCTTTGAAGTCGGGTGCCTGATCACCAATTCTTGGCATTTGTGTTGCGTTTATTTGACCTTGTTGTTCCATGTTTTTGAGTTTTTAATTTGTTTTTAATAATACAAAAATAGAGTCATAAAGATACATAAAGCAAATCGAAATCTTTTAAAGATTCATAGATGAAACGTATTTATTTTACGAAAGTAATTGAAATTGTGCAAATTACACCTCCGTAATCTCCTTCAAAGGATTCCAGAAGTATTTGTTAAAATCAACAATTTTTTCATCTACTATAGTAATTCCTTCACTTTCCAATAATTGCTGCATTACGTCCGGGCCGCCAAAATGATGTTTTCCGGTTAACATTCCATTTCGGTTTACAACTCTGTGAGCCGGAACATTCTTTTTCGAGCTATGAGAAATATTCATAGCCCATCCTACCATTCGTGCCGAACTACGGATGCCAAGATATTCAGCAATTGCACCATAGCTGGTTACTCGCCCATAAGGGATTTTCTTAACGATCTCAAAAACCTTTTCAAAAAATGTATTTGTGTTTTTCATAAAAAAAAAGTCCCGGCAATATATTACCGGGACTTTTGCTAAAGTTTATGTGTGATTACTGAATTATCAATTTTTGATTGATCATTCCATTTTCGGTATCTAACTGGAGGAAGTAAACTCCTGCTGGTAAATTAGTGGTGTTAATCTTCAGTTGATTATCAATGATACCGGAACTATAAACAACCTGCCCTGTATAACTAACCATAGTAACTGACTTCAAAAGTATGTCAGATTCAATATTAACACTGCTATTGGCAGGATTCGGATAGATAATTACTGTTCTTTCCATCTCAGCAATACTTGTAATTACAACAGTTACAATATTTGACGGATATGATTCGCCTTCATCATAAACTGCTGTAACATAGTAATTGTATGTATTGGATGAAAGATCCTCGTCAATATAGGTGTTTTGGGTAACC
>JAOZRY010000915.1 GCA_029939965.1 Bacteroidales bacterium
AAATATAGTACATCAAAACCCGAAAGTCAAGTTTTAAAAAATATATATGTTAAAAAATATATCAGGGGGGGGGTGAGGCTCAATGCTTTAGAAGTGCTATTTGGAACGGGGATAAATTTATAATTATATTATCCTGATATTCCCACATTTTGTTTAGAATAACATTTCCGTTCATTTGCTGTACTTCAATATCTACAATTTCTTTATATCGATTATTGAGTACGATGTTAATATATCCGGTAGTAGGGTTTGGGTATATTAAAATTTTTTGTAAATCCTTCGTGTTTTCTAATATTGTTTTGCTTCGATAAACCGATGGACTTTGTTTCTGATTCGTTAAAACGTAATAGCTATAACCTCGAACAATTAATTAAATGATAATTTACTATATAGTTTTCAGTACCGGGATTATTCGGTTCAATAGTTCTGGTAGTTTTGGCTTAATTATTCTATTGTTTTTTTAGTTTTGTAGTTTAATGCGTAGTTGGTTTGCGTGTGCAATAATATAGTTATTCGTACCGTATTAACTTGATTTATTGCAGCAATAAACTACTGTTCTTTTTATAGAAGTTTAAAAATGATAAAAATTGCATATTTAATGCTGGGTGGAGCTATGGGAGCCGTGCTCAGATACTGGATTTCGGGATTGCCATACAAAATTTACGTAGGGGTTTTTCCGTGGGGAACATTAATTGTAAACCTTGCAGGCTCCTTTTTGATTGGTTTTTTTTGGGGTTTACTCGGGCGCGAAAATATTTCGACAAACACCCGATCGTTTCTATTTATCGGGTTGTTTGGCAGCTTCACCACATTCTCCACTTTTGCTTTTGAAAGCTTAAATCTGATTCGTGATGGAAACATTAAATATGCTTTAATAAATATGCTGGTAAGCAATTTATTTGGTGTGCTACTGGTTTTTGCCGGTTTTGTATTATCCAAAATGATTTTGAACATTAAACTTTGAGATATATGACTAATTTGGAAAATGGAGTTAAATTGCGAATTAACAATCCAAAATGCACGAAATAGAACCTTTTTATTCGTGGCGGCATTATTACATTGCTGCAGAGGATGACAGGTCGCCGTTTTTCAAACGACAATACAGTGAGTTTGAATTTTCGCAAACGGTTTATAATTATTTTATTCACCCCCAATGGGACGAAATTGGATCTTCAACTTTATACATTAAAATATTGTATGCCGATTACAATACGGGGTATGTTATTATCGAAATGATTGGTGAGTGGAACGATTGCCTGCATAACGATATAATGTATTTTAAACGCAATATACTCGAACTGCTAATTGAAAAGGGGATAAATAAATTTATACTTATCGGCGAAAATGTGATGAATTTTCATGCGTCAGAAGATGATTACTACCAGGAGTGGTTCGATGAAATTGAAGATGGTTGGATTGCAGCACTTAATTTCAGGGAGCACGTTATCAAAGAATTTACTGATGCCCACCTCGACTATTACATTGTTTTTGGTGGCCGTCTCGACACCATTGAATGGCGTGTTTTTTCGCCCAATCAACTTTTCGAACGGATTAATGCTTTGATTTTAAAACGTATTACTATTT
>JAOZRY010000916.1 GCA_029939965.1 Bacteroidales bacterium
TCAACCTCAACCTCAACCTCAACCTCAACCTCAACCTCAACCTCAACCTCAACCTTAATAATTGGCCATGTTTGTTTACTAAAAGCGATACTACCGGGGAAAAAGATTTTGAAGAGTTTTTTACAGAAAATGAAACGCTGGATTTAGACCGCTTTGAAAATCTCGGGATCATTAAAAATGAACCTGAGTATAACCTTAATAAAATCAATTACTTTGAAACCGAAATCAACAAATTGAAATCCCGGGGATATTGGGAAAAGCGAGAAATAGTTGATCTGTTTTTTGAAATGATACAGGATTTTGAGTATGAGGAAAAGGGGAAGTTTTTGGATGGGAAGATGTAAAGCACTGAACTGACAAATAAAATGTTTAAAAACATTCAACATATTATTCATCAGGGTGAAGGAATCACAATTGAGTTCAAACGGGCTAAAGATCACCTGCCCTCAAATTTGTTTGAAACGGTGTGTGCATTTCTCAACAGAAATGGAGGCAATATTTTATTGGGGGTTAATGACGATAAAACAATCGAAGGAGTTAATCCTGATAAAGCTGAAGTGCTGTGCAAAGATTTTGCGAACTTAAGCAACAATCCACAGAAGCTTTTTCCAACATTTCTTTTGGATGCTAATACTGTGGTTGTTGAAGGAAAAACGCTCATACATATTTTCATCCCCATATCTTCACAAGTTCATAAGTGCAACAACAAAATATATGATCGTAGCTCAGATGGTGATTTTGAGCTTTCTTCCAGCGAGCAGATCAAAAACTTGTACTTACGCAAAAGCTCATTGTATTCTGAAAACACTATATATCCTTTTCTATATGTTTCTGATTTTGTGGATGGCCTTATTGATAGGGTTAGAAAAGTGATTAGAATTCAACGACCTGAACATCCCTGGAATGAATTGGACAATGATGAGTTTTTTAAAACCGCAGGACTTTATCGAAAGGATTTAGCCACAGGTTTGGAAGGATTTACAATGTCGGCACTATTGCTTTTTGGTAAGCCAGAAACAATAGGAAGTGCCTTGCCCCATTATAAAATTGATGCACTTTTACGGGTACGTGATACTGAACGATACGATGACCGCGAAAATATCCGCTGCAATTTGATAGAAGCCTATGATAGATTAATGCAATTTATTGCTAAATATTTGCCTGATAAGTTTTACCTTGAAGGCTCTCAGAGAATTTCTCTCAGAGAAACCATTTTCAGGGAAGTTGTAGCAAACTTGTTAATTCATCGTGAATACACCAATGCGTTTCCTTCAACATTGATAATATACCGCAATCGGTTGGAAATTAAAAATGCTAACAAACCTCACTTTTATGGACAGTTATTGCCCACTGAATTTGAACCTTTTCCCAAGAATCCTCATCTTGCTCAAATTTTCACCCAGATGGGACGCTCCGAAGAATTAGGGACTGGGATAAGAAAAGTTTATAAATACTCAAAAGCATATTCCGGTAGTGAAGAAATTAAATTTTTGGAGCAAGATACATTTACTACAAAAGTACCATTGGATAACCCTCTTTTCGAAACCGCAATTAATAGTAATGGACTAAATGAAAGTGTAAATG
>JAOZRY010000917.1 GCA_029939965.1 Bacteroidales bacterium
AATATCAGCAAAAAATAGATCCGTACTGGTCAGAAATTGAACGGTTTTTTGGTAGCCTTTCCCCTCGTCTTTTTCAACAAGCATTATTAATAAAAAATAGTCTACCAGCCTACTTTTGTGATACTGGACAATTTAGAGACATTCTTACCCGTTCTTACGATTATCCTCTTTTCTTTTTTCATTTGTGGTTATTAGATGACCTACAACACCCTGATGATAAAACCAGAACACAACTGGAAAAACATGTTTTTTTAGGAATGTTTTTCTCATTTTGTGCTACCTACCTTCGGGAAAATATGCTTGACCAAGATAGCCCGTTTGATACTCACCATGTTTTTTTAGAACAGGCATTTACCGAAAAGGTTATGTTTCATTTTAGCCGTCTTTTTCCTGTTGATTCACCTTTTTGGGAATATTATCACACTTTTTGGCATGACTATGCCGAATCAATGTTATGGGAACACCAGGAATTAAGTAAAAAACTCCCGATTTTCAATGATGATGATTTAACATGGATTGGTAGTAAATTGGCTCCTTCAAAAATTGCTGTGGTGGCTACTGTTCTCAAAACAAACCAAGTAGATATTCTTCCTCAATTGCTTAAGATAATGGATAATCTCAATTTTATTTTTCAAGTCATGCATGACGTTTTAGCTATTCGGCGTGATTTATATCGCAGTCATTATACATATCCCATTATTAAGACTATGACTATTGTTGGTATTTCTCCTCTTTCACCTGTTGTACCTGAGCAGATATTGGGAGCAGTGATATTAACAGGCTCAATTAAAGATATCTGCCAAGATTGTTTAAATAAGTTAGGAAATTGCCGTGATACTGCACATAAATTAAATTTGCCTACTTGGTTAGAATACTTTGACACATTAGAAAAAGTTGTCCGGGATATGAAGTCCTTATTTTCTTTTGGAAGTATTCCTGCTCAATCAAGTAAACACCAACCCCTTTTTGTGCCTTATGTGGATACATTAGCAAAAAGGATCAAGATGGCGGAGGACTATTTGTTATCTGATTTGACGTTTCGAGAAAGTTGGGAGGTACAACGATATAGTTTTTTTGATATACCCAAAGTTGTTGCTAAAGCATTCTTTATGGGATATTTAACAGAACTTCTATGCCTGAATAAACATGACTTGTCAGATAGGGTAAATGAGGTATTCCAAATGTTTAGTGACAACAAATTTAGATACTACCATGGTATGGAAAGTGGTGCTCCTGATGCAGATGATATAGGATTGTTGTTACGATTATATCGTTATTCTACCTGTAAAGAAGAACATCAGAAAATTTTACAACGACCTCTCACTTGGTTAAATGACAACATGTCTCAATCAGGTGAAATCGCTACCTTTTGGATTAAAAATATAGAAGATAGTAATACTAATGGATGGGCAATACCAGAAAATTATTGCACAGCTATAGAAATTAATTTTCTACGAGGGTTGATTGATTACGATTGGCAAGGACATCAGGATATTATTGAAAAAACCACATTACATTTATTTGAACGGTTTATCAAAAATGGATTGAGTGGAATAGCTTATTATTGTGAGTTTTTTACA
>JAOZRY010000918.1 GCA_029939965.1 Bacteroidales bacterium
TGAAAAACTGTCCCCAGATTACACAATCTATCCTGAAAATGATACATCCTATGGATTTATAAGTAGAGGCTGTATTAGGAACTGTGATTTTTGTGTAGTTCCCAAGAAAGAAGGCAAAATTCACCAAGTGTCTACGGTGAGTAACATACTTAAACATAAAAAAATTAAATTTCTTGATAACAATATACTGGCTCTCCCAAACCACAAAGAAATCCTGCAAGAATTGGTAAACAAAAAAATCCGATGTTCTTTTAATCAGGGGCTAGATATCAGGCTGTTGGACAAAGAAAACACATTACTACTATCAAAAATAAAATACCTGGGTAACTATATTTTTGCTTTTGATAATTATAAAGACATAAACATAATAAATAAAAAAACACAACTACTGTCGTGGGCCACGGATTGGCAGATAAAGTTCTTTTTATACTGCCACCCCCAAATGCCCCTCGATAATGTTGTAAAAAGAATTCGGTGGTGTGAAAAAAATAAACATTTACCGTATTTAATGAGGGACATCGCTTGCTGGGGAGCAAAACACAGAGACTTTTATACGGACATAGGGGCTTATTGTAATCAAGTGTCCCTATTCAAAACAAAAACTTTTTATGAATTTCTACAAGCGAGACACCCAAAAAATCATAATAGAGTAGAGAAACACAACCAACTTTACAATAATGCCTCATAATACCCTATAAATAAATATGCCCCATGGCGAAATGGTACACGCAATAGGGAACAAGTGGCTAGACCACGAAGTCCCTTAATAGCAGGTTCGATTCCTGCTGGGGCAATGGCCAACAAGGCCTTAAAAGGCTATCACTGGCGAGAAGTTATTGCCAGGGTCGTTGGGTAAGCGACCAACAGCCGAGAGGTAGAAGGTTTAGCCCATAGAAAAATTACCAAAACCTTGACCAGTCCGGGAGAGCAGCGGACATATAGAAGAACGATAGGAGATAGAAATGTACAAGCCAGAATACAAAACCGGCGACCGAGTAGTTATCAAACCTTGGGCATTGATGGAAGAGCAGTATGGATTAAATATTCCGGGAAATATTAGCATAAAAGCTACTTTTACATTGGAAATGGAAAAATGCCTCAAGGATACGGACAGAGTTATTAAATTAGGGGAAAAGCTGCAAGATACGCTTTTCGTTGGAACAGGGCACTTAGAACACTTTAACATTTCTTCTGAGATGATACTCGGCTATGCTTTCGAATATGGAGACGAGATTGAGGTTAGCGATACGGGTAAGGAATGGTACTTGAAGGTGTTTTCTAGTTACAATCCCATGGAACAAAACTTCCCAGTTCGCGTAGGCAAAAGAATCGACAGCACATGCACGGCAGGCTGGAAATACGCCCGTCCTGTTCAAGAGAAGATTATTGTTAGATTCTTTAATGGACGAGGTGAAGATATTACTGAATCAATCTCTGAAGAAACAAAGAGGAAGTTGTTGATTGATAATTGAATACGAGAGGCGGGAAGGGGGACAACGGCACCTTCACTTTTAATGATGGTGTTGGGTAGAGACAGGAGACGTATAATGGATTATAAGATAACAGGCATTGAAACAGTA
>JAOZRY010000238.1 GCA_029939965.1 Bacteroidales bacterium
CCAGGAACCAATAAATACGTTGCCGTCTGGTTTTACTAAAAATGATGATGCATCAATTTCAGTGCTCAATATCCGGTAATTCACATAATTATAATTATCATCAAAAAACACTTCGCCTAGTTTGTCGCCAAAGCCAATCAAAATATGCCCTTCGCTAATGCGTGCAACACCAGTAACATTTCCTATCCCCGGGCTACCTTCAATTGGGGTTATTACATCTTTGTGATAATCGTATGTAAAAAAATTTCCGGTGTAGGAAACCAGCATAAGTTTATTGATGCCATGTTCAAAAAAAGAGAAAGAGTGAAAATAACTTCCTGCAATATTTTCGGGGCCAAGGTAATACCGGTGTAATTTATTATGGCTGTATCGGTAAACTGTTGCGTTATCCGAGAACCAAAGGTTTTCGTGTTTGTCTTCAAAAAATTGTTTGGGATACCATAACGAGCTGTCCGATTGCTGATTGGTGCCCGATAGTATAGTATTAATTTCTATTTTACTTTTGGTGTAAGATATTTCATCGAAGCCAAGATCCGAATTCACAAACAATCGCCCTTTATTGTCGCACAAAACGGATTTTACAAAATGTGAAGAAACCTGATCACCGTAATCAATAAACTCTTCGCCATTGAAGCGGATAAGTCCATGATCAGTTCCAGCCCAAATAAAACCTATAGAATCTATGGTAATAGATTTCACAAGTTCGTTTTGCAGACCACTTTCCTGGGTGTAATACTTTATCTTGTACTCTTGGCCATTGGCAATTTGAAGAAATATGAACCAGATAAATAAAATCAGGTAAACCTTGCTGACGAGTAAAGTGTGAAAAATGTTTATGAGGTTTTTATTGAAAACCAAACTAAAATCCCCTTTCTGGTTTTTTTAATAATCAAATGCAAATGATTTGTATTTTAATGGCGTGCAAATTTACAAGAATTCAACTAAACAACAAAATACCGGAATTGTTGACTTCCGGTATTTTATATTTAGTTGAATAACGGTGTTAGCCACAATGAAAATGTTCCTTCACTAAATTCATAATGGCATCTTTATCATCTGATAATTCCTGTCGTATATTTTTATCGTTGTAACTTTTCAATCTGGATACAATACTCTTAATCAACCCTTCAGGGAAAATATTATGAGCCGTATAAATCTTTGCTTGTTTTTCAAGTTGTTCAGCCGATTCCCAGCATGATGTTGGTAATTGTTTCAGGTCTTTTACACGATCTTTATGTTCATCGTCAAAAATGTTTACATCAACATAGGTTTTATCTGCATATTCCAATGCGTTTTCCATTTCGAAACCATGCCGCACAGCTACCGTAAGACCTGCTAATAAAAGGTAAATATCGGCAGAACCATCCGGACATCGAAACTCAACAGTTTGTCTGTTACCAAAATCTTTTAAAACGTCTGCTTGTTGTGGATTTGCATGAAGATACATATTATTATTACCTGTCCAACCAAGTGGCACCCTTACCAGAACTGACCGATTGCGATCGCCCCAGCAAATGTTTGTAGGGGCTTCCTGATGTGGGACAAGCCTGAAATAAGATGTTGGGTTTGTGTTTCCAAAAGCTGATAATGAAGGAGCCAGATCTAAATATCCTGCGATGGCCTTTTTGGCTGCATCGCTAAGTTTGCCATTTTCCATCATCTGGTTTTTACCATCTTTAAACAATCTGGTATGAACGTGCATACCACTTCCGGCTTTACCAATAGTTATTTTTGGGGCAAAGGTAACTGTGATGCCATATTTGTATGCAAGTGTTCTAATAATCCATTTGGCAATTAAAAGCTGGTGGGCAGCATCTTCTACCGGGCAGGGTATAAACTCCAGTTCGTTTTGTTCGTACTCAGTTTCACCAACACTAAAATTACCTACCTCGCAGTGGCCGTATTTAAGCATTCCGCCCGATTGTGCTACGGCCAGCATGGCTTCCTGCCTAAACTCATCCAGTTTGGTAAATGGAGAAGATTCATGATAACCACGTTGGTCAACAGCTTTAAAGAGAGGCTCTATGTCGCTTATGATGTAATACTCCAGTTCGCCCATAGCATGAAACTCATACCCGGTTTTTTCCATCAAATCCTTATGCGCCTTTTGAAGGATGTATTCAGGTGAACTTTCGAGAGGATTACCATCTTTATTATAATAAGAACAGAGAATATCGAGTGTGGGAATTTCGCTGAATGGATTTACAAAAGCCGTTTTGTATTTCGGAATTACATACAGGTCGCTTGAGCCCGCTTCGATATGCGAAAACAGACTTGATCCGTCAACACGTTCGCCCATAGTGAGGAGGTCTTCCAAATGATCGCGGCTATTGATAACAAAAGCAAGCGTTTTCAATCGGCCATCTTCTCCGGCATATCTAAAGTTTAGCATTTCAATATTGTGATCTTCAATGTACAAAATCAAATCATCCCTTGTGAATTCCTCCGGTGGCTTGTTGAGATATTGAACCAGTGGATTAGGGTTCATTAAAATCTTATTCTTCATACTGATTTTAGTTATTTAATTTTTAAAAAACGGCCTCAAATTTACAATTTCTTTTCCAAATATTTGATGACTACTAAAAGAACTTTACAGCTTGCTATGATTTTGCAAAATAGTTATCTAAAAGGAATTTAAATAATTGGAAGCTAACATTAAAACACAGTTTAAAGGTATAAATTAAGTAGTTTTGCAGGTATAATTTCATTACTTTTTATTCATCAATTTAACAAGTTACATAATGCAAAAAATGTTATTGCTGGGAGATGAGGCTATTGCACAAGCCGCTATAGATGCAGGCATGTCCGGAATTTTTGCATATCCGGGAACCCCATCCACCGAGATAAATGAATATGTGCAGGCATCCAAACAAGCCAAAGAGCAGAAGGTTTTTGCTACCTGGGCTGCAAATGAGAAAACAGCTATGGAAGCTGCATTAGGCGTTTCGTATGTTGGCAAGCGAAGTATGACTTGTATGAAACACGTGGGATTAAATGTTGCTGCCGATGCCTTTATTAATTCGGCCATGACCGGTGCCAATGGTGGCCTTGTTGTTGTTTCTGCTGATGACCCATCAATGCATTCATCGCAAAATGAACAAGATTCAAGGTTTTATGGCAAATATGCTATGATTCCGACGTTGGAGCCATCAAATCAGCAAGAAGCTTACGATATGGTTTTTTATGGTTTCGAGCTTTCAGAAAAACTGCAAACACCTGTTTTGCTCAGGATAACAACCCGCCTGGCGCATTCGCGCGCTGGCATAGTGAGGAAACCGGTACGTAAACCAAATGAAATCAGTTTGCCTTCCGATCCCAAACAATTCATCCTGCTACCTGCTATTGCAAGGGGAAGATATAAAGGTTTGTTAAAAAATCAGGACAGATTTCTGGAAGAATCAGAAACCTCCGGTTTTAATACATATCTGGATGCAGATGATAAATCGTTAGGAATTATTGCCAGTGGGATAGCATACAATTATTTGGTTGAGAATTATCCGGATAAAAAAGTCCCCTATCCTGTATTAAAGATAAATCAATACCCTATCCCAAGAAACCTGATTGCCAGATTGGAGCGCGAATGCGACAAGGTGCTTTTACTTGAAGAAGGAGCACCCCTAATCGAGGAATTGTTGAAGGGATATCTCTCGAAAAATTTGAACATAACCGGAAGACTTGACGGTACTATACCCCGCGATGGAGAGTTGAATCCGAATATTGTAGCTCGGGCACTTGGCCTGGCCGACTCTCAGGGAAGAGAAATTCCTGATGTTGTTATGGGTCGTCCCCCATCACTTTGTGTTGGTTGTGGGCATATTGATGTTTACAAAGCACTGAACGAAGCATTATTAGAGTATTCAGCAGGACGTGTGTTTTCTGACATCGGATGTTACACGCTTGGAGCACTTGCTCCTTTTAACGCTATAAACACATGTGTGGATATGGGTGCATCGATAACTATGGCCAAAGGTGCAGCAGATGTTGGGTTTGTTCCTGCCGTAGCTGTGATTGGCGATTCCACTTTTACTCATTCAGGAATGACCGGACTTTTGGATGCTGTGAACGACAATTCCAATATTACAGTAATCATTTCTGATAATTCGACAACCGGCATGACCGGTGGTCAGAAATCGGCAGCTTTTGGAAAAGTTGAAGCAATTTGCCGTGGATTGGGTGTTGACGAGGAGCACATGAGAACCATTAAACCTCTGAAAAAAAACCATGAAGAAAACTTGAAAGTAATTGTTGAAGAGCTTAAATATGAAGGCCTTTCGGTAATTATTCCGCGTCGCGAATGTATCCAGACATTAAATAAACGCATGCGACAAAAAGCAAAAATAAAAGAATTGAAAACGCAAAAGAATTAACAAAACAATAAAACCAATAAGAGCATGAAGAGAGATATAATCCTTGCAGGTGTTGGCGGTCAGGGTATTTTGTCTATTGCCGCATCTATCGGACTGGCAGCAGTTGATGCCGGTTTGTTTTTAAAACAAGCTGAAGTTCACGGAATGAGCCAGCGTGGTGGTGATGTGCAGTCTAATTTGAGAGTTTCGGATAAGGAAATTGCTTCTGACCTTATTCCTTACGGGAAGGCAGATATGATCCTTTCGGTTGAACCAATGGAATCGCTTAGATACCTACCCTGGCTTTCTCCTGATGGTTGGCTGATTACTAACTCTACGGCTTTTCCTAATATTCCTAATTATCCGAAAGAGGATGATATTATGGTGGAGATAAAAAAACAACCGAACCATATTATTATTGATGCTGATTTTCTTGCAAAAGAATTGGGTGCTCCACGGTCGGCTAATATGGTTATGCTTGGGGCTGCTACTCCGTTTCTTGGTATTGATTATAAGCACCTTGAAATAGCCATCAGGCAACTTTTTGGAAAAAAAGGAGAAAAAATTGTACAGATAAATATTGATGCAATGATTGCCGGCGAAGAGTTTGCCAGAAATTATGTGAAATAGGTTGGTGAAAAAAATATATGTTATAAAAAAAAGCAGGATTCGTCCTGCTTTTTTTTATAACAAATTAACAGATGTAACATGTTACATGTTTATAGTTTTGCGACAAAATCGAAAAGAGATGAACACACTTGGAAAAAGCTTTCTTTTGGCAGTTATAATTTCCGGAATTTTTGTATCTGCCTTTCAAATATCATCAGTAAAAGCCGGAATTGTAGGTGATTGTGATGTTGATACTGCAAGAATTGCTGTAGTAGAGCTTACAGTTTTGGGTATGGATTCGATAACCGTAGATGATGTGCAGGATAAACTGGATGAAACCTGTGGAGTGAGTTTTAATTTTGCTTGCTGGAATGATACTGTTGTTTTTATTGAATATGACAGCGTGCTTACAGATAAATTTCAGTTGATGGCCGTAATTAATGATATGGGTTATATTCCCAGCATAAGGCTCGAATACTAAAGGATTATTCTGATGTAAGTTCAGGATTTTGGAGTTTTTTTTTGCGCACCCTCATCTGTACATCCCAAAAAAAAAGGGTTGAATTTGATTGAGGGAGAATGGCGAACAATCTTTTATAACCTCCCTCAACCCATACAATCTTCATCAATATTGATATTGTTTTACCAAATTGAACAAGAATATCACTGATATGCCCACGGATATTTCTATGGCTTGTTTATAACTTCACCCCAACCTTTCGTTTGTATTTTCCCAAATCAATCTACCTTTGCGCATTTTATTTATAAG
>JAOZRY010000239.1 GCA_029939965.1 Bacteroidales bacterium
AAACATTAAATCATTGAAGCATTGAATCATTACATTATTAAATTATTAAATCATTTTAGCATTGAAGCATTACATCATTTTAGCATTAAATCATTGAATCATTTTAGCATTAAATCATTGAATCATTAAATCATTTTATCATTGAAGCATTAAATTATTGTAATGGAAAAATGAAGCAAATTATAACACTCATATTATTTTTATTATTCATTTATCCGGTTTTTGCACAAAACAAGGCAATGGAATATTTGAATACCGCCATTGAGTACAATCAACAAAACGAATATTTGTCATCCTTACAATACTGTAATTCGGCTCTGGATCAAAATCCTGAAATGAGCAATGCATGGTTTCTACGCGGAGTTAATAATTTTAAGCTCAATAATTACAAAGATGCTATAGTCGATTTTTCTGTTACCCTGAACTTTCAACCGGAGTATGCCGAGGCATGGTTTTACCGTGGAAAAGCCAAGCAAGCAAACGGCAATCTTGTTGAAGCACTTGCAGATTACAATAAGGCGAGAGAGCTCAATCCAGGTAAATCCACGGTTCTGGTTATAAAAGGTATCATTTCATCCATTTTTGGTGGTTCGGGTAAGAATAAGAAAGTGAAGAAATAAACTCCCACTCTATTTCAAAAATAGCACATAATCCAACAGCGAATTTATAATCTACATCAAAAAATGAAAATTATTTGTATCGGCCGCAATTATGTTGATCATGCCAAAGAACTCAACAATCCACTGCCAAATGAACCTGTGTTTTTTCTTAAACCAGATACATCTTTAATAACTCGAAATCGCCCGTTTTTCTATCCTGAATTTTCAAAAAGCATACACTATGAAATCGAACTGGTATTAAAAATTTGTAAAAATGGCAAACATATTACTGAAAATTATGCCAACACCTATTACAACGAAATAGGCATTGGGATTGATTTTACAGCACGTGATGTGCAGCAAAAACAAAAACAAAAAGGATTGCCATGGGAAATTGCTAAAGCATTTGATGGCTCGGCTCCTGTAAGTAATTTTGTGCCAATGGATTCATTTCATAATAAAAACAATATTCAGTTTGGCTTATTTAAAAATGATGTCAGGGTACAGGATGGGAATTCAGGTTTAATGATTTTTAGTTTTGACAAAATAATAAGCTATGTTTCTAAATTCATTACCCTAAAAATGGGAGATTTAATTTTTACCGGAACACCGGCAGGCGTTGGCCCGGTGAAGATAGGAGATCAATTGGATGCATTTATCGAAGCAGAAACAATGCTTAAATGTAAGATCAAATAGGCCGGGTATTAAATCATTGGTAAGCATACTTTACAGATACAATAGAAAAACCAATAAAGTTTATATAAAATTAATTGGTTTTTCAAAAAAATATTTAATTTTGCAGCCCATTTCAAAAAAGGGTTGTTCATACAAATAAGGCTCCGTAGCATAATTGGATAGTGCACCTGACTACGGATCAGGAGGTTCGGGGTTCGAATCCCTGCGGAGTCACAAACAAAATCAAAGGCTTACAGAAAAACATTTCTGTGAGCTTTTTTTGCTTGCGTACAACCCCAACCAGAATAAGCCCGATTAGAGATTAATCTCATTGGTAGTCATTGGTAGTCATTTGTTGTCATTAGTGGTCATTGCTTGTCATTTGTTGTCATTGATAGTCATTTGTTGTCATTAGTGGTCATTGGTAGTCATTGCTGGTCATTTGTTGTCATTGATAGTCATTCATGGTCATTTGTTTATTTCATTCTACAAAAACCGAAAGTCATAAAAAAAAACCAATTTCTACCCTCTACCTTCTAACATCTATCTTCCAACTATCCTTCATTCAGAGTACGAAAGCAAAGCGATTTTGTATTAATTTTACACAAATATTTCATAAAAATGATTCCACCATTTTCAAAACAGCGCATTAACAAAATACCACTATGCAACGTTACATCCAACAACTTTTAGAGGACATAAACCAAGCCACCTGGAACATCAAACCACCGCGTGACCTATGGAAATATGCCGACATTAATTCTGAACTGGAGACTGAAGACATGTCGTTTGTAGAGAAATACTTGTATGGCCACAAAGAACCGGTGGGAGTTATTACAAGTATTGATGCCATAAAATTACCACCTGCCGAAAAACTCACAGAAGAACAACGGGACTTACTGGCAGGCAAACTGGAAGAACTACTAAAGAATTTTCATTTCGCCCTTGACTTCCCTGATAGCTTTCCGGCACACCTCAGGTATGCTTTTATTAAAAACTTTTGGAGCGAGGAGCATGTAGCCTTATCGTTTGGGATAGACCAAATAGAACTATGCGATTTCGAAGAAGACAATTGTCCTTTCCCCGGATATTGCAACACTTGCAAAGAGATAAAAGAACAGCTTAAATACGATGAGAAAATTGAAAAAAGGAATAGCCAAGATGGTGGTGGTGATATTGAATTGCCATTTTGATAATGATACCTAACCCCGACAAGCCGGAAAAAAGATTGAAAAAGGTTGATGGTAGATTGAATGAGATTGGTTGATAATCTTTATCAAATCATATAATATGTTAGTGGCTTTTTAAGAGCCTAAGGGATAGATAAAAAACAATAAAACTTAAAAAATTAATTATGGATTTTAATGAAATATTCAATACAGTTTCTGAAAAAGAAAAAGCAAATTACCTGTTTCAACTTTTAATCAAGGATGATAATTTGAGCGATTCGGCAAACGAGTATTTTATCGAAATGCACAAAGGCTTTACCGATTATGCCATTGAGAAAATTTCAATATCAACAATAGATGATGCAGTATTGATAAATACGATCAAGTTGTTTTTCAGGTATTTTGAAACCGAAAAAGAAGATTCTTTCAAGGATATAAAAACCTTTGAGGGACTTTTGCTTGCGATACTCAAAGCTATTAGTAAAAACGACAATGTAAATCAACTGAGCAATATTACAACAATCAACAAAAAGTATTTTCCGCAATATGCGCTGCTACTCGATAAAAGACTTGGAAACAAAACAAGTTGGCTTAAACATGCAAAACAGTTTTATTTGATCGATCAGGAAATTGGCCATGAACTATTAGAGCATTATTATAAAGAGGATATAAACAAATATATATCAACTGCAAAGGAACTTTTTGCAAGTAACAAGCGATACTGGGCAGAAAAATTAGCATTAGGATTTAAAATCGAACACGATCAAAAATTATATAAGGATATTTATACCCGGCTTTGCTTAGACAACTCCCAAATATCAGACTATAAAAAAATAAAAGATATCCTTACCGAAACAGAAAAAGAAAGCCTGCATTAAAAGATGAGTTTAGAAAAGCAGGGTTGGTTTGATGGGAAGGGAAAGAAATAGCGGTTGAGGTTGAGGTTGAGGTTGAGGTTGAGGTTGAGGTTGAGGTTGAGTAATAGCATAAATATAAAATAACATGGATGAAATAAAAGTATTTTCAAAATCGAAAGAAGAAAGAGAAAAAATAATAAAATTTGCTAAAGAAAACGGTTATCAATTTTCGGTAAATCATTATTCCAGTAAAGATTATGAAGAATTTTTGGAAGAAATATTGGGTGATGTAAAAGATGAAGATATAGATAGTCAGCATGATAGATGGATTGAATATCTGCAAGACAATTTGGAGTTTCCATTTAAAGCGGTTACCGAAAGCATGGAAGAATATGTGAATTGCTTTATAAAATTGGATGCAGATATATTACATTCGGAAACTAAATTGGATAATGCCCTAAAATCAGTAGATCCTGTGGTAAGTATAAAATCGATAAGCGGTTGTGATGATATGAGGGGGATTATTGTGGAGGCAAAAAGTGGAAGAAAAACCCGCCATTACCCATTATGCACAATCGAAGCGGTTGACTATGAATCGGAAAACTGGGAACTGGTACATAATTATGGTGTATGGCTATCAGGCGCAGACATGTATTAATTCTTGAAAATGTAGTACAACATGAAAAAATTCTCGAAAGAGAAAAAGAAAAGAATACGCGAGGCGAGAGAGCAAAGGGAAGAAGCCCGAAAAGAAAAACAAAGGTTAAAAGCCCTTCCCAAGCCATTACGAAAGATTGAAACCGACTTGCAATATTTTGTCGATTTTATGGAAGTTTACGATGGCTATATTGGTGATTACACCGGGCAGATTATTCCTTCCGAACCGGTTGCAAATCCTTTTGCTATTATTAATAAAATGAAACTGGGTTTACCAGATGAAAATTCTATTGGCGATGAGCAAAAAGAAGAATACGTTTTTAAAATATCAGAAGCTTTCAATAGGATGGGTTTTTATATAAATATGTTTAAAAAAGAAAAGCTACCTGAAATGCACGAAGATATCGGCGTTTTCTGGCGCACATTACAAATTATCGAATAAATCCATGATGCGTTTGGTAGTTTGATATTTATTTATTGTTTTCAGATTCCAATATTTTCATTTAGCTTCTCCCCAATATTTTCGGCCACAAGCATACCGGCAAATGCAGCCAATTGCAGGATTTCTTCATCACCGAGTCTCTGTCTTAAAGCATGGAAACATTTCTCTGTAATTTTATAAGGCTCAAACATGGTGAAAAACGAGAACTCAGCCATTTCTCTTTCAGTAGGCTTAACCTCATTTAAGAAGTTCCCTAAATTTTTATTTCCAAAACCAGGCTGTAGCATTTCCGGTTTTTTAGAAATATTTTTTAATAAAGCAATTAGTTCAGATGATAAGATTTTTTGGATATTGTATTCGGAATGATGCTTAAGATATTGAAAAGCTTTTCGGATATTTGGCGAGCCAGCAGCCCATACAAAAGCATCCTGATTACTAATTTCGTTGAGAAATATCAGGCATTCGCCAGCTATTTTCTTTTTATTTATTGCTTTTGCGAAAATGAAAAACGATGCGACCTTTATTAACAAGCCTCTCATTTTTGTAGTAGGAAAAGGTGAATTACCAGCAAATAATGTTACCATCCTGGTTAAATAATGAAACAATACTGCCGTTCCAATAATTTCGGGGGCTTCTTCTTTGATGAATGGAGGGTTTTGAATAACCGAATTGTCAAAATCCAAGTTTCGCAGTGCCCACTGTATAATTTTCTCATCTTTTGTTTTTGGCTTTATAGTGCCTTCTTTAACTATCGATATGTCGTTTTGTAATCCTTTCTCGGTTCCGAAGATCATGATTGAGTGAGCATCAACACAGTAAGGGCATTTATTTATCTCCGATACAATTGTGGCAATGGCTTCTTTCAGGCTCCGTTTTACTTCGCCATCAACCAAAACTGTTTCGTAAAGCATTGCCCAAACACCTGCAGTTAATTCCACATTCGACGAATGCAAAACAAAAGGTTCGGCTAGTTTACCAAAATTAAGATTGATGTGTTTGTAAAGATTTTTGAGCTTTCCGGTGGCTTTGTTGCTCCTGATATATTTAATGTGGTTAATAAACATTTTTTTTTGAATGTATAATTATTTGTTCACAGTATTGAAGTCTCAAATGTAACTTTTTGATTAAACCCTTAATTCTCTTTGCAGCATTTGCGAATGATTTCTTTAATCACAATCCCTAAATACAAAGCCACGTGGTTACACTATTTAATGATAATATTTATTCTAATTACTGTTTGTCCATAAAGTACCAAACAAAATGAATTAGGGGTTTGAGGTTTCCATAGCCTCAGGTTTTAACCTGGGGATTGAATTGAAGGGA
>JAOZRY010000919.1 GCA_029939965.1 Bacteroidales bacterium
AACACTTGGTATTATTTCTTTGCAGGAATTCTAAATCGGATTGTGTCTCAGGAAATCTTGCTATATTTCGTTCTAAAGCAGCCATTATTTTGCGCTTCACAAGAGGATTTTGAGACGCCGGCGCCGGTGCCAACGCTAATGATGTGTAGCATAAATGAGATATTACCAATAATGGAGAAACTATTAATAATGTCGATTTCAATGTTATTCGCATAAATCACCCGAATTCTTTGTTTTTTATATTTTAACAAATAATAAATAAATATTCTCTTACTTTTTGTGTACTAACATTTATATACCTATAATGGTAGGGAAAAACTGGACCAAAAAACGGTTAAAAATAAGGTGTATAATACTCCCGTAAATTCAGACCACTGGTTAAGGTGTAAAATGTGGTAAAATTAACCCAGGAGGTCAAAATGAAGCGGAAGAAATATCCCAAGGAATTCAAAGCTCGTGTAGCGCTGGAAGCATTGAAAGGCGAAAAGAGCATCGCTCAGATAAGTTCTGACTATGAGGTACACAGCAATATGATCACCAAGTGGAAAAAGCAGCTAAAAGATAATATGGCGAATATTTTTATTCGTAAAAATGAACAAGATCCGGATGATAAGCAATTGATAGATAATCTCTATAAGCAAATTGGAAAAAGCCAGGTCGAAATTGACTGGCTTAAAAAAAAGCTCGGATTATAAGCCGTGTTCAACGGCAATCGTTCATTGAAAAAGAAAATATCGAACTCAGCATCCGACGTCAATGTGAACTAGTGGGGCTTAATCGTTCAAATTTGTATTACAAGCAACGGTCGAAGGACCTTGAACGGGAAAACCATCTACGCGAAGCAATAGACAAACAGTTCATGAAAGATCCTTGTGGTGTGATTAAAATGGTGCACTACTTACGTCGGATGGGACACAAAGTTGGTGTCAAATTGATTCGTCGGTTAATGCGCACAATGAATCTTTTGGCAATTTATCCCAAGCCGCGGTTAAGTAAAAAGCATCCAGAACATCGCATATATCCGTATTTGCTGAGAGGGCTTAAGATTATCAAGTCGAATCAAATCTGGTGCGCGGATATTACGTATATTCAGCTGTTTAAGGGGTTCTGTTATCTCGTGGCCGTTATGGATTGGTACAGCCGATATGTGCTATCCTGGCGTCTGAGCAATACCTTGGAGGCTGATTTTTGTGTGGAATGCGTGGAAGAAGCCTTAAATACCGGCAAACCTGATATTTTTAATACTGATCAGGGAGTACAATTTACTTCGAAGGATTTTACGCAGCAACTACTGGATAAACAAATCCGGATCAGCATGGATGGAAGAGGCCGGGTATTTGACAATATTTTTATAGAACGACTATGGCGGACGGTAAAATACAACAATATCTATGTTCACGAATATCAGACAGTGGGCGAGGCGCGTGCCGGATTGCGAGAGTATTTTGATCTTTATAACACTGAACGGCTTCATCAATCGTTAGATTACAGAACACCGTGGGAAGTTTACTCGGGGCTGGGTGTACCGGCTCAGAAGTTATCCACATATTAACAGTATCCACAAAGAGAAAAAAAGAAC
>JAOZRY010000920.1 GCA_029939965.1 Bacteroidales bacterium
ACACTTTGCATTATACGCTCTCCCGCTCTTTTGCTTTTACACAAAATAACTAAGTGTCTGTTCATTAATAAACGATACATCTATGGGTAAATGCTGTAATTCCAATTTCCTCTAAATGTATCTAGTTTTAGTTTGATGTTTTTTAATTCTTCATCAGTAACTTTCAATCCTTTTTCATATTCTTTCTCATCCGCCGAAGCTTTTACTTTTAACCCTTTTTCTGTGGTCGTATTTGCGATAAGATTAACTATTACTTCCAAACTTTCCAATGGTTTTCCTCGCCAGTTTTTGCTGATGAAAGAGAATAAGCGATGCTCTATTTTATTCCATTTGCTTGTACCAGGAGGAAAGTGGCATACCTTAATTTCTAAGCCTGTTTCTGATGCAAATAATTGAAGTTCCTTTTTCCATAACCGGCTTCTTGAGCTATTGCTCCCTCCTCCATCGGCTGTTATTAATAACTTATTTGCCTGACCATAAAGCTCTTTGCCCATTTGCTGCCACCATGTCCTTATTGAGTTTACCGCAAACTCTGCCGTGTCTTTGCTTATTCCAACACTCACCCAACCTAGATTATTAGCCATGTCGTAAACGCCATAAGGCACAGCCTTACCTAAGTCTTTATCTATAAAATCATATACTTTTACATTTGGCGCTTCTCCCTTCTTATGCCACTCCGTGCCGCTATTCTTGTAATTCCCAATTAACTCTTTTTTCTTACAATCTACAGAAATCACTGGTGCTCCTTCTTTAATAAATGATAGGGCAGCTTGATTAATATATTCAAACTGCTCATTTCTATCTGCCACATCTCCTCCTTCATGGGTCTTCTTATTGCCTTGTAAGCTGTAATCTTTAGATTTTAGTATTTCTCCAATGGTTACATGTCCAACATTAAAATTCTGCTTTTTTAATTCTGCCTGTATTTTACGCAGGCTTTTACTTGTCCATAACAGAGGGTTCATAGGGTCTCCTAAAGTATGAGGATTTACAATAAGCTCCAGTGCTTTTACCATTTCTGGCTGACTTTCCTTTTGGGATTTCCTACCACCACCAGATGTCCTTATTTTCTTACCTTTCTCAGAAGAATGGGGCTTTGCACTAGACTCCAATTCTTCTATCCCTTTGTTTATTCTAGCACGGCTCACGCCTGCTAATTTGGCTACTTTGACTTTCGCTCCGCGTCCCATGCTTTTGGCTTCGCTTGCTAAAAATAATCGAGCTGACTTTTCATCTAAGTGAGGCAAGAGCATTCGGTATTTGTTTTGTAATTGCGTATCTGTTAACATCGTTCAAATTTTGAACAAATGTACTACTTATTTATGAACAATCACTATGCTCAATAATTCTTCATTTCAAAAATGGTCCCGTCTCGAGACAAAAAGTTTAGACAATCAATTTATTAATGACATCATAGGCGGCATGAACTGTTCTAACTTTGAAGCAAAAGCTATATTAGATACTGTTCATAAAGTTTATGGTGACTTTTTTGATTGCTCACAGGAACTGGCTCCTGGAAAAGCTAAATTCATTGTTATTTCTGTTGTCGTCACCAGTGGCGAGTGAGTAGGCGGAGGC
>JAOZRY010000240.1 GCA_029939965.1 Bacteroidales bacterium
CAATTGAACCCTGTTTCATGTTTACGAATTATGAAATGCGACAATTCTATTTTACTAATGAAATTGCATAACGGATTGAATTATAGAACTAAGGTAAGGATGTCTGAGTATTGTGAAAACAGATAATGGCAAAGCCAGTTTATTTATTCAAAAAGGCAACAACAGGTTTATTTTGAATATAAAATTAGAGCAGCAAGACGAGATGCCGCTAATGAGTGTAAGAGATGCAAGGTTGTTGGTAATCGCCATCAACTTTGCAACACAAAAAGAAGTTGACCTTTGTATGGAACATATTCGCATTAGACATAAACAAAGACAGGCGGATATTGACAGGTATTATCGGGAATAGTTATTTTAGTAAAGTAGAATTAAGGTTTAAATTAAAAAAAATAAGGTTTTCATACACACACAAAATGTAAACCCCGTGAAATAGATTTGCATTCGGTATTTTAATTTAACGGGGTAAATCGATAAATGAAAGATGCCAAATATTCTTGTTTTTTTACCAGAAATAGATGCTTCACGAATATCCTCACCAATTACTCTCCAATCATTCTCAATTGCTTTTTTGTCAGCATCCTTGCGGGAGTTTGAAGAATTAATTTGAAAATTCAATTATTCTTCTTCTATAAACAAACAGCCTCTTTCAGTCTTTCATTTATGCGCTCGCTCAACCATGTAGGTTCAATAACCCGAACATTTTCACCAAACGACAAAATCACCGATTCAATCTCATAATTGGGGATAACAGTTATTCTAACTTCCAGTTCTCCTTTTTCGAGCCAGGTGATTTTTTGGGAGAGGTGCAGGGGTTTAGTGGCAACATAAGGCGCGCTCGAAACACTAAATTTCAGTTTGATTTCTTCCGGGGCTTTGCCGGTATTGCGTGTTACCCCGATGATACCTTCAAAATATTCCCTCCCGAATTCCTTTATTAACAATCGATGATCTGGTAACGGATAAGTGCATTTTTGTTGACCGGTATGGGACAAAATAAATTAATTTTGTACAAACAGGTGCACCGGAAATTTTCAACACCTTTCATTTAAAAGTCTTAAAAATGAATTAACAGGATATTTTTTCAGAAAGCGTATTCCTCAAAAATAAAACTAAAAATCAGTAGAAATAAATAATATTTGCTCCTTCCCTCCTCTGTTCTTTTTTAAAACCTGAGGCAATTGAATCCTGTTTCATTTTTTACAAATTATGAAATACTACAATTCTATTTTACGAATGAAATGGCATAACAGATTAACTTATAGTGGTAAAGTAGGTTTTTTGAATTTTCAGTCAAAATAACCTACAGATGTATTCGTTTACAGAAAAAAGATACAGATAGTGAGCGGCACTTACATAATAAAATTGATTGCACAGGGAGAGCACCAGCAACAGGATTTTAAATTCGAAATTTCGGATTCAAAAAAGATTGCACGTTCACTATCAGCATTTTCGAATACCGATGGTGGCAAGCTATTAGTTGGTGTAAAAGACAATGGTGTAATTGCCGGTGTAAGATCAGAAGAGGAGTTTTATATGGTACAAGCAGCGGCAGAAATGTACTGTAAACCTCCTGTAAAATTTAAAATAAAAGAGTGGATTATTGATGGCAAAACAGTTCTGGAGGTTGATATTCCAAAAAACATCCCTAACAGACCAATTACAGCCCCGGATAGAGAAGGGAAATGGATGGCGTATATTCGCGTAAACGATCAGAATTTATTAGCAAATACGGTTCTTTTAAGTGTGTGGAAAATGCAAAAACGGGTGCACGGTATTACGATTCGCTACACAGACAAAGAAAAAATATTACTCGATTATTTAGACAAGAACCAGGAAGTTACCCTTTCTGATTTCAGGAATATTGCAGGAATATCGCGAAAAGTAGCCGAAAAGGTTTTGGTTGATCTAATCACCCTAAAGATTATCAAAATGAATATAACCGAAAAAATAACCCACTATACTATTAACCCTGATTTTTCGGATGAATAGTAGTTGTGCTTTCCGGTAAACCGGAAGTTATTTATGAGTAGCCCCAAAATGTAGTTAGCCTGATGGCAATAATCATACTTGTATGTTCTTCAACAAAATCTGAGTTACAAGTACAAAGTTATAGAATTGTGGATAGCGATTAAAAATACCGCCTCACTTTCGACTTATAAATCAGCCATTGATCTCCAAAATTATCTTCCAAAAAGCGTTCTTCATTTTTAATAATTTGATTATGAATAACGATTCCAACCACAGCAGCCAAGAGGTTAATCGGATTAGGAACATATAAAACCGAAGCAATGGCCATCAAGAATAGCCCAAAGTACATGGGGTTTCGGCTTAGTTTGTAAATTCCACCGGTTTGCAGTTTAACCATGTCTTTTTGAGGCAAACCCATTTTAGTGTATTTTCCCATTTTAATTAACGACAGATTAAGGAATAACACGGCTTCAAAACAAATGAAAACAGCAACCCACCGAAGCCAGTCAGGCACTTCGTACCAGGCAATATTTTTGCCTAATACGGCAGCCAGCAAAACGATAACCGGAACAAACATTGAAAACTTTCCAATTATTTGAATATAAATATTCATGGCAGGTCGCCCAAATAATTCACGACCCTGAAGTTTTACGTAAAATAGAACTGCAAAAAATATTATGCCTAGTATGGCATAAAGAGTAAGTATAATAATTGCGGGAAGTAACATATTTGTAAAATTTAACAAGAAACGGAACAACAAATTCAGGATTTTGTTTCAAAACTTTTCTCATTTTCATCGGGCCAGAAAAAAAACAAGACGTAATAATAGGAAATCGTTTCGGTTATAATGCTTTTAAAACCCCGGCTCGACTTGTACCAATTGTATCTGCTAATGCCTTTGGATGGAATAACAATATTGCCAACGTTGATATGTGGCTCATAAACCATTTTAAACAAATATTTACTGCGTCGCGAATGAGTACCGAGCGATACAATATTTATACTCTTTGTTTCGGGCAGGTTTTCGCTGATGTATTTCTTGGTGTACAAAGCTGAGTTGTAAGTTCTGTCTTTAAATACACCCGGCGAAACAGGTACAGCAACCACTTTGCAGGAATCGAAACCCAAATTTAAAAGAGAATTCCTGATGAGGCCTGCGGCAGTTTCGACACCCGAAATATAAAACCCCTGATCGAATGTTGTACCGGAAGTTATTATTAAATCATAGTTATCTTCATAAAAAATATTTATAATAATGGGGTAAGCATGGTCAGGAATATAACCTTCAAGAATCATTATTTTGGCCTCTATTGTGTTTTGGACAGACAAAAATGGAACTACGTTTCGAATGTAACCCCCGACAAATACCAAAAGAGCTACACCAACCAATAACCAACCGTATAGAGTAAGTCCCCATCTTTCGCGCTTGCTTACCAGTTTTATTCTCTTCATTTTGTTTGGTGTAATGAATGTAGTTTTTCGTACTTTCGGTTTTTTTTAGCCAATAATTAAAGCCCGGCAAAAATATCATTATTATGACAGCTGATTATATTATCAAAAAACTTAATCTTAAACCTTTACCCGGCGAAGGCGGTTTTTTTAGGGAAACTTTCAAATCAAAAACCATCCGTATCGGAAATAATCTTGTTGGGGAAGAAAGGCCACAGGTAATTGTTCCTGCCCATACATGGCAAGGCACAAAGCTTATAAACGGCGGACAGTTTGCATTGTTTGGCACAACAATGTCGCCGGGTTTTGAATTTACAGATTACATTCAGGGTCATAAGCAAGAACTCATCAAAACCTACCCAACGATTGCAAATGAAATTGAAAACTATTTCCATCCCTAATATTATAAAACTATGACACCAATTCACGAGTTACTATCTTTAAAGGGAAAAACTGCTATAGTTACCGGCGGTGCTGTAAACATTGGCCGTGCAACCACATTGCGACTTGCAGAAGCAGGTGCAAATGTTGCTGTTATTTACTATCATTCGCAAAAGGAAGCGGATGATTTATCGGGTATGCTCAAAAATTCAGGCTGCAAACACTTTATTTTCAAAGCTGATTTAACTAAAGAAAATGAAGTAAAAAATGCTACAAAAAAAGTTATCGAACATTTTGGTGGTGTTGATGTTTTGGTAAACAACGCAGGGATTTTTGGATTGTCGATGCAGGAAAATTTGAAAAATGAAGGCTGGGATAGTGTTTTTGATATAAATGTAAAAGGTCTTTTCATGTTATCGCGGGAGGTAATTGGGGTAATGAAGAAAAATAAAAAAGGGGGAGTAATTGTAAATATGGCAAGTATAAACGGAGTACACCCCGGATTTGGAAAAACGGCCCATTACGATGCAACCAAAGGCGCGGTGATAGCTTACACCAAATCGCTGGCAGCAGAGTTGGCAAAAAATAATATAAGGGTTAATGCTGTTGCTCCCGGGCTTGTTGATTCCAAAAACCTCAGGAAGTTTGCACCGGAACTTGCCGAAATGGTAGAAAAACGAACACCTCTGCAAAAATTAGCAATCCACGAAGATATCGCTAACGCCGTACTCTATTTATCAACGAAAGCATCATCACACATCACCGGAGAAATATTAATTGTTGATGGTGGATATTTACTAACTTGATTTTTAGGTTCTACTGCGAATTTAGTGGAACTACAAAAATGCTTCAAGGCTAAAATGATTCAATGCTAAAATGATTTAATGGTTCAATGCTTTAATCACCTTCCCCTTCTCTTATTATCGCATTGACTCCATATCGCATTTCATCATTATAAACGAACTTATAGCAGAATAACAGAATCATTGTTTACCACGAGAATGGTAGTAAAACCAATTTTTATATGGAGATTGGAGAATAGAAAAGCAAAAAAACTTACTAAAGACCAAAAAACTACACTTACATTTTTTTGGTGGAATTAGATCATTCGAAGGTTAGCCCCCTATTTTGCTAATTATCATTAGCAGCCAACTCCTTCATCTCTTCTACCAGCTTTTTTATAACATTATCATCAAAGCCTTTTCCTTTGGCAGCTTCTTCCAAAGTTCCACAAACCGGATCGCCGCAAGGAATACATGTTACACCTTTCTGAGAAAGAAAGTTGATAGAAAAAACATAATTTTTTATTAAATCCTCAATAAAAATCTCTTTTGTGATTTCCGGTTTTTTCATCGTTTGCTTCTTTTTATGCGCACTTTTTAGTTTTATGCAAAACTATAAAAGATATTTTCATAACCATAACAAAAAATCCCTGAAAGTTGTCATTCATCACATTTTTTCTGGATACATGCTTATTACTTAACATTTTGTTAATATAAATTTAAGAAATTGATAAACCCCTTTTAACCTCATTATAATTTACGGCTACCCACATAAAGTTGGACTCTGCTAATTATCAATTCATTATAAATTAGCGTCCTGCACGTGCGCATAGTCTCTTAATTTGCAAAACTAACCAACATGTTGTTTAGATATTTGCAATGTAAATGAACTCAAAACCCAGTATGGGTTTCGCTATAGTTAAAATTCACAAGAAGTATTGCAAGAATTCAACCCATACCGGGTTGTAGAGCAGTCATCAAATTAACCAGTGCTACAATAGCGTAACCCATACTGGTTTAATCAGAATATTTTATCGGTAGCCGGGTAAATTTCCTCCTTTGGCCTGACGGCTATGCATACGCGCGGGATGGCTATTTTCCTTCAATTTGTCCAGCTCAATGTTGGTAATCTGGTTTT